>JBFZEF010000216.1:0-13571 GCA_041307045.1 Halioglobus sp. | reverse complement strand
TCAAGGGCATCACCTTTATCGGCGACGTGGGCCACTTCCTGCTGCGCAGCAGCAACCGCGCGCGCACGGGCCTGACCGAACGCAACAACAACTACAACGCAATGATGCCCTTCCTGGGGCTGGCGTTCTGGTTGCTCGGCCTGGTGGGCGCCGCCACCGCGGGGTTCATCAAGGCCGCCATCAGCCGGCAGAAGGAGTACCTGGCGGACGCCAGCGCGGTGCAGTTTACCCGCAGCCCCGACGGCATCGGCGATGCGCTAAAGGTGATTGGCGGCTATAGCTCGGGCACCCTGGTGCACGCGGCGCGGGCGACAGAGATGTCGCATATTTTTTTCGGTGAGATCGTGCACCGGCTGTGGACCGTGTTCGCCACCCACCCGCCGCTGCCCGAGCGCATCCGCCGCATCGACCCCGGCTGGAACGGCCAGTACATCCAGCGCAAGGTGGTGCATTACGACCATCGCCCCGCGCGCGGCCGCGACGCCGACGTGGGCGTGGGTCGCGCGGCGATCGTCGCCGCCGCCGTCGCGGCCTCCCTGCAGCCGGCTGCAGCGGAGCAGGCGGATGCAGATTTCGAGTCCTCGGCGGATGAGCTGGAAGCACAGACCGCCTGCCGGCAGGACATACCCCTGGTCTTCCTGCGTCACAGCCGCGAGCCGCTGGGCGCCCATGCCCTGGTGTTCTGCCTGCTGACCAGCCAGGTGGAGAGCGTGCGCCAGGCCCAGCTCGCCCTGATCGCAGAGGCGGGCATCAGCGGCCTGGCGGAACTGGTAAACACCCTCAGCCCAGGCGTGCACGAACTCGGGCCGCCCCGGCGGCTGCCCCTGCTGGAGCTGTGCCTGCCAGCGCTGAAGTCCATGTCAGCGAGCCAGTACACCCTGTTCAAACGCACCCTGCTGGGCCTGATCCGGGTCGACGCCAACACCGAGCTGCACGAGTGGTGCCTGTACCAGCTATTGCGCCACTACCTCGATCCGGAATTCATCAGGGTGAAGCCCAGCAGGCCCCGCTACGCGAAGCTGGATAAAGTGGCTTACCACCTGCGGGTACTGTTGTCGGTGCTGGCCCACGAGGGCAGCGGCGAGGCCGTTGCGGTGTTTCGCCTGGCCGCGGATGAACTCGGCTTCGACACCATGGCGCTGCTGCCACGGGACCAGTGCAGCGTGGCCGCGTTCAGCCGGGCGGTGAACGAGCTGGCCGATTGCTACCCGCTGCTCAAGCCACGCCTGCTCAAGGCCATGGCGATGGCCGCCGGCGCCGACGGCCAGCTGAACCCGGCGGAGCGGGAGATCATCGCCAGCGTGGCGGCGGTGATGGATTGCCCGGTGCCCACCCAGGCCTGAGCGCCACCTGCGCAATCCACCAAAAGCAGTCAGGCGCCCTCCCCGGCTTTCACATTCGCGACCCTGTGCTAGGCTGATTTCTACCGCCCGGCGCTGCCTGGCGGAACGGCTGCGACGACAACGGATTGCCGCGCGCCAATACCAGAAAAATCCATCACACCGAACACGGAGGTTTGGCCATGGAACAGATCAGCGTTATCCACCACAACCGGGAGGGGCGTGTCCCGCCCCCGGAGAAACCCCGCCACTTCGCCCTGTCGCGCACCACTGACCGGGTGCTGCAGATCCTGCTGCAGGGCGACCTGTCCCGCCTGCGGGCCGAGTCGGTGGCGGAGCAACTTGGCATGAGCAGCACCACCCTGCGCCGGCGCCTGCGCGCGGACCACACCTGCTACCAATTCCTGCTGGACCGCTCGCGCCAGTACCGCTGCGAGCAGCAGCTGCGGCAGGCCTGGCGGCCGGGCAAGTGCCTGGCGGATGAGCTGGGCTACCTGGAGGTCAACAGCTTCTACCGCGCTTTTCGGCGCTGGACCGGGCTGACCTACAGCGAGTACAAGCTGCGCTACTGCTGAACACCGGCCGCCGCGGGGGCCGGTCGCGCTTTCGGGGGCAATCAACTTGTGCTCTAATCCTTGCGTGGACGTGTTTCAACGCCACGGATGCCCCTTCATTAGAGCTGCAAGCTGTGCTGTTTCTGCAACTTACCCTGATCGCCCTGCTGGCTACCCGCCTGGCCGCGAGCGCCGGCCACCGACTGGGGTTCACGGATCGGCCCGATGCGCGCAAAACGCATGGCGATGCCGTTCCGCTCACCGGCGGCATCGCAATTTTCCTGGCCCTCGCTTTGGGCACCCTGCTGCCGGGCGTGGAACCCTACACCTGGCCGATGATGGCTATCGCCTGCCTGGTGTTCGTCCTCGGCGTAGTCGACGACGTCCGCCATATCAACCCCTGGCTGCGCCTGCTGATCCAGTTCGGAGCCGGCATCCTGCTGGCCACCTGGGGTGGCATCGCCATCCACAAGGTGGGCAACCTGCTGGCCCTGGGCGACATCCCGCTGCTGCTGCTCACGGTGCCCCTCACCGCGCTGGCCGTGGCCGGCCTGAGCAATGCGTACAATATGATCGACGGCATCGACGGCCTGGCAGGAGCAACCATCGCCCTGCCCCTGCTGGTGCTCTATGTGCTGGCGCTGCAGGCGGAGCACCCGGGGGCCGACTTCCTGCTGGCGCTGCTGGTGTCGCTGGCCGTGTTCCTGCTGTTCAACCTGGGGCCCGACAACCGCCTGTTGCCAAGGATCTTCCTCGGGGACGGGGGCAGCATCACCCTGGGCTTCCTGGTCACGGCATCCCTGGTGTATTTCTCCCAGGCGGAAAACGCCCTGATCCTGCCGGTCACCGCCCTGTGGCTGGTGACCGTGCCCCTGATGGACATGCTCGCCACCATGCTGCGCCGGGCCAAACACGGGCACAAGCTGATGCTGGCGGACCGCTCCCACCTGCACCACACCCTGATGGACATGGGTTTCAGCGCGCGCCAGACCCTGGCGCTGCTGCTGGGCTGGGCGGGCACCTGCGCCCTGCTGGGCCTGGTGCTGGAGGGCATTCCCGAATACCTGAGCCTGGCCTGCTACTGCCTGGTTTTCCTCGGCCACTGCCTGTTCGTGATCAAGGCCGGGCCGATCGGTCGACGCGTCAGTCGCCACCTGCGCAGGGGCCGCGCGGCGGCGGAGTACTGCGAGCCCAATTGAATCGCCACAGCCGGGCCCGCCCCGGGCACGCCGCCCTCACAACCAGCCGCGGTAGCGATACACCCAGTAACCCAGGATCTCGTGCAGGGCGTAGGTGCTCTGCCACAGGTCGCTCACCGCCGGCAGCCAGCGGGGCGGCCTGCCGTGCCCCGTCAGCCGCTGGTAATCGGTAGGCGCGGGGATCACCGCCACTCCCTGGGCCGCAAACACCGCCACCGAGCGCCGCATATGGAAGGCCGAGGTCACCAGCAGGATTCGATCCGCACCCAACTGCCTGAGCATGGCCGTTGTGTGCACCGCGTTGTCGTAGGAATTGCGGCTTGCCCCTTCCAGCAGGATGGCCCCGGCTGGCACCCCCATCACCACCAGCAGGTCGCGCATGATTTCCGCCTCGGACCTGTTGCCCGGTGCGGCGCCGCCGGTCACCAGCACCCGGGGGGCCTTGCCCGCGTTGTACAGCGCCACCGCATGCACCAGGCGGTCGGCCGACTGGCTGAGGTCGCCCAGGGTGCCCATGTGCACGTCGCCGCGGATGGCACCCCCCAGCAGCACGATGACATCTGCCTGCGGCGTGGCCGAGAGCGCCTTCGGCGGGAAGGGATCTTCCAGAGTGCCCATGAGGTAATCGGCGAACAGGGCGGTGGAGCACAGGTAGAGCCAGGCCGTGCCCAGCGCCAGGGCCCAGAACGCCGTGCGCACGCGGCGCAGGTGCAGGGCCAGCAGCGCGAGCAGGCCCAATAGCAGCGCCTGGCTGAGCGGATACAGCAGCAGCGACAGCAGCTTGCCGAGCTCGTATGGAATGGCGGTTGTGATGGCAGAGTACTCCGGGTGCAAGCGGGCCTATGATGGCACAGCCGCGCCCTGGACGGGACTGTTGCTGCCGGGCCTGTTCTTGAAGGGACGGTTGACAGCACCTTTGTGGGCGCCACTTTTGTATTGCCCCGGCACCGGGTAACTGTCTATGCTACCCGCCCGCCCCCATAACAAGGACCCACCCCATGCAATACGTCTCCCTGGTCACCCTGCTGCTGGTTATCCAGTACCTGATTTTCACCATGATGGTAGGGGCGGCCCGCAGCAAGAGCGGCATCAAGGCGCCGGCAGTGACTGGCGATGAACAGTTCGAGTGCGCCTACCGGGTACAGATGAACACCCTGGAGCAACTGGTGATGACCTTGCCCGCCCTGTGGCTGAGCGGCCATTACTTCGAACCCACTGTCGCCGCCGCACTGGGGCTGACCTACTTCGTGGGCCGGGTGCTGTACCGGGCAGGCTATATGAAGAGCCCCGAGAAGCGCGGCATCGGCTTCGGTATCGGCTTTCTGGGCACAGTCGGCCTGATCGGCACCGCGCTGTGGGGTGTAATCGACAATGTAATCGCCGCCCTATAACCGCCGATAACATGTGCGGCGTCACAAAAACGCCGGCCCAACTGGGCATCCCGGACCCGCGCGGGTATTATCACCACGCCTTTGAATTACATAGAGTTTTGCCATGAATGTACTGGTTACCGGCGCCGCGGGGTTTATCGGTTTTCACGTGGCCCAGAAGCTGCTGGCCCGGGGCGATCGGGTGGTCGGCCTGGATCACCTGAACGACTACTACGACGTAAACCTGAAGCTGGCGCGCCTGGCCAGGATCGAGAGCCACCCGGGCTTCAGCTTCGCCCGGCTGGACCTGCAGGACCGCCCCGCCATGGAGGCCCTGTTCAAGCAGCACCATTTCGACGCGGTGATCAACCTCGCCGCCCAGGCCGGGGTGCGCTACTCGCTGGAAAACCCCCACGCCTACGTGGACAGCAACATCGTGGGCTTCACCAACATCCTCGAGTGCTGCCGCCACCACGCCATCGGCCACCTGGTGTACGCCAGCAGCAGCTCGGTGTACGGGATGAACAGCGCCATGCCCTTTTCCATCCACGACAACGTGGACCACCCCATCTCCCTGTACGCGGCCAGCAAGAAAGCCAACGAGCTGATGGCCCACACCTACTCCCAACTGTTCGGCCTGCCCACCACGGGCCTGCGCTTCTTCACGGTGTACGGCCCCTGGGGCCGGCCGGACATGGCCCTGTTACTGTTCACCAGGGCCATCCTGGCAGGCGAGCCGATCCAGGTGTTCAACAACGGCCAGATGCAGCGCGATTTCACCTATATCGATGACATCGTGGAGGGCGTGGTGCGGGTGATGGACAGGACCGCCACCCCCAACCCGGCCTGGGACGGCGCCAGGCCTGACCCCGGCACCAGCAGCGCGCCCTACCGGCTGTACAATATCGGTAACAACAACCCGGTAATGTTGACCGAATTCATCGGCGCCATCGAGCAAGCCCTGGGCAGAACCGCCCAGCGGGAGCTACTGCCCATGCAGCCCGGCGACGTGGCCGCCACCTACGCCAACATCGATGACCTGGTCGCCGACGTGGGCTACCGGCCGCAGACCCCGATACAGGTGGGCATCGACAATTTCGTGGCCTGGTACATGGAACATATGCACAAGGCCTGACTCAGGGGTAAGGTATGAATGTAGTAATGATCGGCTCGGGTTACGTGGGGCTGGTGTCCGGTGCCTGCTTCGCCGAGTTTGGCGCCCAGGTCACCTGCGTGGACAAGGACGCGGCCAAGATCAGCGCCCTGCAGCAGGGCGGCATCCCCATCTACGAGCCGGGCCTGGACGACCTGGTGGCGCGCAACGCGAAATCCGGACGGCTGCTGTTCACCACTGAGCTGGCGCAGGCGGTGGCGGAGGCGGACCTGGTCTTCATCGCCGTGGGCACACCCACCCGCCGCGGCGACGGCTATGCCGACCTCAAGTATGTCTACGCCGCCGCCGAGGAAATCGCCGCCCACCTGCAGGGCTACACCGTGATCGTGGACAAGAGCACCGTGCCGGTGGGCACCGCCCGGGAAGTGCAGCGCATCATCCGCAAGACCAACCCGGAGGCCGACTTCGACGTGGCCTCCAACCCCGAGTTCCTGCGCGAGGGTTCCGCCATTGCCGATTTCATGCGCCCCGACCGGGTGGTGCTGGGAGTGGAGTCGGAACAGGCCGAGGCCCTGCTGCGGGAACTGTACCGGCCACTGAACCTGATCGAGGCGCCCATCCTGGTGACCGACCTGGAAAGCGCGGAGATCACCAAGTACGCGGCCAACGCTTTCCTCGCCACCAAGATCAGCTTTATCAACGAGATTTCCCAGCTGTGCGAGAAAACCGGCGCCGACGTGCATGCGGTGGCCCGGGGCATGGGCCTGGATGGCCGCATCGGCCGCAAGTTTTTACACGCGGGCCCCGGCTACGGCGGCTCCTGCTTTCCCAAGGACACCGTGGCCCTGATCCGCATGGCCCAGGAGCACGGCGTGTCCAGCCGCATCGTGGAAAGCGTGGTGGAGGTGAACGCCTCCCAGAAGGCGCGCATGGTCAGCAAGATCAAGGAAGCCCTGGGCGGTTCGGTGGCGGACAAGACCATCGCCGTGCTGGGCCTCACCTTCAAGCCCGAGACCGACGACATGCGCGACGCCCCCTCCCTGGCCATCCTGCCGGCCCTGGTGGACCGGGGCGCGATCATCCGCGCCCACGACCCGGCGGGCATGGACGAGGCCCGCCACCACCTGCCGGCCGCGGTGGCCTACGCCGCCTCGATAGACGAGGCGGTGACCGGTGCCGACGCCGTGGTGCTGATGACCGAGTGGAACCAGTACCGCGGCATGGACCTGGATAAACTCAAGTCACAGATGAAGGGCGATGTGTTCGTGGATTTGCGCAACGTCTACGAGCGCGGCCTGATGCAGGGGCACGGCTTCCGCTACACCTGCGTGGGGCGCTGACCATGCAGATAAGGAAACGCATCGCGCTGCTGATCGACTGCGACAATGTCAGCCACAATTCCATCGAGGGTGTACTGGAGGAACTCGCCAAGCACGGCACCGTGAACGTGCGCCATGCCCATGGCGACTGGAACAACCCCTCGCTCTCGGGCTGGGTCTCCAAATTGCACCCCCACGCCATCCGCCCCATGCAGCAATTTGCCTACACCAAGGGCAAGAACGCCACGGATTCAGCCATGATCATCGATGCCATGGACCTGCTGTACAGCAAAAACGTGGACGCCTTCGCCCTCATGACCAGCGACAGCGACTTCACCCCGCTGGTGATGCGCATTCTGGAAAGCGGCTTCCCGGTGTTCGGCTTCGGCGCCATGAAAACCCCCCAGGCCTTCGTCGATGCCTGCTCGCCCTTTATCTACACGGA
The DNA here is from genome assembly GCA_041307045.1 of Halioglobus sp. GTDB lineage: Bacteria > Pseudomonadota > Gammaproteobacteria > Pseudomonadales > Halieaceae > JARRPM01. The sequence continues at coordinate 6,230 of JBFZEF010000216.1, read as the reverse complement.
GAACCTGGTAAGCGAGAAAGCGGACAAGGCCGAAAGCGCCCCCAGCTCGGGCCGCAAGAGCAAAGCCGAACTGCGCAAGGATGGCGCGCTGGTCAAGCTGCTGCGCACCGCGGTGGAGCAGACCTCCGAGGACGATGGCTGGGCCCACATGAGCAAGGTGGCCAACTACATCTCCAACAACAGCTCTTTCTCGTCCCTCAACTACGGCTACAGAAAATTCAGCGACCTGATCAAGGCCAGCGAACTGTTCAAGGTGGAAATGCGCAAGGACGGCTCGGCGATGTATATCAAGGACGCGAGGGTCTAGTGCACCTCGTTACTCATATTGTAACTTTCAGCGAGTCGCCAAAGGTCCACAGCAAGGCGCGCTTTCGCAGGCATAGTGGCGCTACGTCAAGAAAGCGCAACGCGGCTGTGGGCCTTTGGCGGCTCGCCCGAAGGGAGCCCACAGAAACCGCCGCCACTGCGTTGCGTTTCTTGCCAATATTCCCGATATTGGCTGCGAAACACGCCTTGTTGCAACGGTTTCTGTGGGCTCTGAAAGTTACAATATGAGTAACGAGGTGCACTAGCCATGTTGAACCGCAGCGTCGTCATACTGACCCCGAGACAGCCCTACCTCGACTGGGCCGCCGGGCTGGATGATTCCGGGCTGGCGCCCGACCCGCAGGATGAGAAGACCATCTACCTGATTCCGGAATACGGCGATGATATCGAGGCCATGGAAATCCTCTCGCGCTGCTACGACATCATCTTCGAGATGGAACTGGAGGGATGGCACCTGGATGAAAGCGCCTGGCCGGTCGATCGCACCTTCAAGAAATTCCGCGACTGGTTCGCCATCGAATTCCACTCCGTGGTGGAGGACCTCTGCGACTTCCCCGTGCTTGACGATGACGACGAGTTCCTGGGCACCACACAGTGAGTGGGGCCGGGAATTTTCACGGCGAGTGCCGTCAACCCGGCAGCGGTTTGAGCCCAACCAACACCCATCCACACCCGCTCTAACCTGGCCGAGATAGCCAGTAATTCGATTGCCTGTGCAGATGGGCAACCGCTATTACCAGCACTTCGTTTGTCTCCGGCTTGTACTGATAAATAATTCCGTAGGGAAATTTGGCCACGAGGCACCTGCGCGAACGCCTGCCCAGAAGCGCAAAAGCGTTGGGATTATCGGCTATTCGATGAAGTGAACGAAGAACTTCGAGACGGAAACGACTGCCAAGCCCAGACTCTTGCGCCTCGTAGTACGCTATGGCCTTATCAAATTCGGCGTGTGCGACCTTGAGGAAACTGACCCTCAATTGTTTTCGTACTTGCCGACCACCTCATTGACTGGAACCGCCTCCAATTCGCCGCGCTCATAGGCGTCTATTCGTGCTTCAGCCTCTTCAGCCCAAAGCGCGTCCATACGATCATCCGGGCTCTGAAGGCTGAGCAGAAGCTGCTCGGCAACGATGGACCGCTCCTGCGCAGAGAGCCCAAGCACCTGATTTACGATGGACTTCAACGAATTCTTCATAAGACGCTCTCCCTGTTCTCGCATTGTGGAGCCGATCCCAAGGTGCCACAAATCGACCCCGGCTTCCACGTCAAATGCAGTCACACCGAACCCGACCACTGACCTCCCACAACCCCCGCCTCGTTCAGTAGCGGAACACCGTTTCCAGCACCGGTTTTTCAAAGGTGACGGCGAGTCGTTGGCTGGGGATACTCAGCCCGAACTGGGGGTGCCAGCTACTTGTTTCAAGGGCGGCGCTGCCGCCGCTGATGGCGATGCGGCAGACGCGGCCGTTGGGCAGGGTGAGCTCGAAGCCGTGCGCGCCGCCGCTCAGCGTCACTTCCGGATGCACGTGGAAATACGCCACGGCGTTGTGGAACTTGCCGGCCAGCTGGTCCTTCACATGCAGTTCGCCGGGCATGAACCGCCACTCCCTGGTATGGGTCACCTTGCGCCACAGGCGGTGGTAGCCGTCGTGGGAGGCGCGCAGGATGGCGCAGCCGCCCCCCTGGCCGATGTTGACGCCGAAGGGCTTTGCGCGGCGGGCCACGCGGAAGCCGCGCCACACCTCGGAGGAATCGAGGCCGTTCACCACCACCGTGTTGTGGGCGGCGGTACTCCTCTGGCGCTCGCGCTCGGCGGACAGACCGTACTCGGAGGTGCCTGAGTTCACCAGCACCCGCTGGCCGAACAGCGACCACTCGAAGCTCAGGGTGTCGGCATGGGCGTGCCCCGGGATGTAGTCCGGTCCCACCGGCGCCACGTCCATCACCGCGAACTGGTCATGGTTGTGCAGCGAGAGGTAGCCGCTGGCATCGAAATGCTGGATGTTGCCATCGGCAAAGCGGCGCACCGCACCCAGCGCGTGGGCGTAATCCAGCACCGCCCGGGGCGCCGGGGCGATACCGAAGGCGGCGTCATTGAAAAAGGGAATCTGGCCGTCGGGATGCAGCAGGCCCTCCAGCCAGTTGGCCATGGCGCCCGCGGTATCGCGCAGGGCACCGAGGCGGCGGGCGATGGCGCTGCTGCGATAGAGCTGCCCCAGCTGGATCAGGTCCAGCACATCCATCAGTACGATGCAGTGGTACATGGGCGAGCGCTCGAAGTGGCCGCCGTCCACCAGCACCTGCTCGGCCAGTTGCTCCTCCAGTAAGCGAAGGCCCTGCTGCTCCCAGCGGGCCGCGACCTTGCCGGAGAAAAAGGTGCCGGCGAACACCAGGGCCTTGGCATTGGCCAGCAGGTGGTTGCCCTGCAGGTGATACTCCAGCTGGCGGCCGAGGGCGTGGGCCTGCTGCACCAGGCTGGCGGTCATGCCCTCCACCGGTGCATTGCCCGCCAGCAGCCACGTGATCCAGTTGACGATGCGCCGCGACAGCGGGTAGGGCTCCCAGCCGGTGCCCGTGTAGGGTGGGTTGTCCTGCAGCCAGCGACTGATCATCTCCCGGTGCAACGCCGAGCGCCGGGCCGCGCCCGCCGCGTGCAGGTCATCGAAGTAATGCAGGTTGTAGAGCCAGAGCTTGCTCCTGTCGGGGTTTTCCCACTCGTACAGCGGCCCCGACTGATTGAGGAAATGGGCCAGGCCATCCACCAGCAGCGAGGGCGCTGCGGGGACCTGGGTTTCCCACTGCTTCCGGGGGCTGGCAAGGTCCGGCGCCCTGCCCTTGTAGCGGCGGGCCCGGGTATATTTGCGGGAGATGCGATTGCGGACCTGGACCGGCTTCAGGTGGCGCGCGGTGTGAAAATACTGTGCAATGCTCAAGCGCTGACCGCCATGACGAAGACCGGAGGCGCCATTATCCCCAGCCGGCGGCGGCAGGTCCAGATCAGGCCGGGCCACGCCAGGCCGGGCCACGCCAGGCCGGGCCACGTCAGGCCAGGCCGCGTCAGGCCAGGCCGTCGGCGATCATCCGGTCGAAGTAGGCAATCGTCTTCTGCAATCCCTCCCGCAGCGGGACCACGGGCTCCCAACCCAGTTCGGCTTTTGCCAGGCTGATGTCGGGTTGCCGCTGCTGCGGGTCGTCGGACGGCAGGGGCATCTGCACCAGTGATGAGCGTGAATTGGTCAGTTCAATCACCAGCTCCGCCAACTGCCTGATGGTGAACTCGCCGGGATTGCCGAGGTTCACCGGCCCGGTGAAAGACTCCGGGGTCGCCATGAGACGAATGAAGGCCTCGACCAGGTCGTCCACGTAACAGAATGCACGCGTTTGCTGGCCTTCCCCGAAGATGGTTATCGGCTCGCCCTTCAGCGCCTGGACAATGAAGTTGGAGACCACGCGCCCGTCATTGGGGTGCATCCTGGGGCCGTAGGTATTGAAAATACGCGCCACCTTGATGGCCAGGTTGTGCTGCCGCCGGTAGTCAAAAAAGAGGGTTTCCGCGCAGCGCTTGCCCTCGTCGTAGCAGGAGCGGAAACCGATGGGGTTGACGTGCCCCCAGTAGTTCTCGGTTTGCGGGTGCACCTGCGGGTCGCCATACACCTCGCTGGTGGAGGCCTGGAATATCTTCGCCTTCACCCGCTTGGCGAGCCCCAGCATATTGATGGCCCCGTGCACGCTGGTCTTGGTGGTCTGGACCGGGTCGAACTGGTAGTGGATGGGCGACGCGGGACAGGCCAGGTTGTAGATTTCATCGACCTCCACATACAGCGGAAAGGTGACGTCATGGCGCATCAGCTCAAACCGGGGATGGTCGACCAGGTGCCCGACATTCTCCCGCGTGCCGGTAAAGAAATTATCGACACACAGGACATCGTTGCCCTCGGCGAGCAGGCGCTCGCACAGGTGGGAGCCCAGGAATCCGGCGCCGCCGGTTACCAGTGTTCGCGTTCTGATCGGGTTTTTCAATTCACGCTACCTGCATCGGAAATGGAAGGGAAAGGGGAAAAGTGGGAAAAAGGGAAAAAGGGAGGGGAAAAAGGGGACGCATTTATTTTGAAAAAATAAATGTGATCTTCCACCCCTTTCACCCTTTCACGCCACGCTAACGCGGCCATGGTACACGTCGAACCTGCATGCGCCAACCTGAGCGCGGGGCCGCCGCCGCTGTCCATTTTTTTCGAAGCATCTCAAATTCCAATCCCAGGGCTGAAGCTTTAAACTGATTGCTGCAACTCACACAGAAACCCTGACCAATGAAAAAGCGCATCTTCGTCGCAGGCCACAAAGGCATGGTAGGCTCGGCCCTGGTAAGGCAGCTCAGCAGGGATCCGAACCACGAGATCGTGACCCGCACCCGGGCGCAGCTGGACCTCACCCACCAGCAGGGCGTGGCGGATTTATTCAGCCAGGAAAAAATCGACGAGGTGTACCTGGGGGCCGCCAGGGTGGGCGGCATTTACGCTAACAACACCTACCCCGCACAGTTCATCTACGAAAACCTGATGGTGGAGTGCAACGTGGTGCACCAGGCCTGGAAGGCCGGCGTGCAGAAGCTGCTGTTCCTGGGCAGCTCCTGCATCTACCCCCGCCTGGCAACCCAACCCATCTTGGAAAGCGAATTGATGCAGGGCTCGCTGGAGCCCACCAACGAGCCCTACGCCCTGGCCAAGATCGCCGGCATCAAGCTGTGCGAGAGCTATAACCGCCAGTACGGCACCGACTACCGCAGCGTCATGCCAACCAACCTCTATGGCCCCGGCGACAACTACCACCCGGAGAACAGCCACGTGATTCCCGCGCTGCTGCGGCGCTTCCACGAGGCCAAACTGAGCGGCGCCGACACCATCACCATCTGGGGCACCGGCAGGGCGCTGCGGGAATTCCTGCACGTGGACGACATGGCCCGCGCCAGCATCCACGTGATGAACCTGCCGCTGGAGCAGTACCAGGCGGTGACCGACCCGCGCCTTTCCCACATCAACGTGGGCTCCGGGGTGGACTGCTCCATTGCCGAGCTGGTAAGCGGCATCGGCGAGGTGACCGGGTTCAAGGGGAAGATCGAATACGACACCAGCAAGCCCGACGGCGCGCCGCGCAAGCTGATGGACAACAGCAAGCTGAAAAGCCTGGGCTGGCGGCCGCAGATCGGGTTAAAGGACGGCCTGCGCGACGCCTACCAGTGGTACGTGGACCACATCGACAGCGCGCGGCGCTAGCAGGGCAGCCTCCTGCCCGCAGCCTCTTGCGCCTGGCAGGGAGCTGCTATGACCCCCTTTTTTGAAATTTCCCACCACGGCGCGGTCCGTGGGGTGACCGGCTCCTGCCACGAGCTTCGCCTGGCGCGCGGCCCGGGTATGCTGGTGGACTGCGGCCTGTTCCAGGGCGCGGAGACCTCCGGTATGGGCGCGGGGGCCGGCCAGCTCTCCATCGATTTCCCCGTCGAACATATCCGTGCACTGGTGGTCAGCCATGTGCATATCGACCACGTGGGGCGCATCCCCTACCTGATCGCCGCCGGCTTCAGGGGGCCCATCGTATGCACCGAGCCCTCCGCGCGCTTGCTGCCACTGGTGCTGGAGGATGCGGTGAAAATGGGCATTACCCAGGACCGTCTCCTGGTGGAGCGTTACATCAGGGCCATAACCGCGCGCATCGTGGCGGTGCCCTACCGGCGCTGGCAGCGGGTGGTGCCGGGTGAAGACGCCGGGGTTCCGGCCGGGGCCGGGGGCGCAGCGCCGGACGGAGCTGGTGCCGGCGGCAGCATCGATATCCGGTTCCAGCCCGCGGGGCACATCCTGGGGTCCGCCTACGTGGAGTGCGAGGTCACAGCCGCGGGCAAGAGCCACCGG
>JBFZEF010000215.1:0-4018 GCA_041307045.1 Halioglobus sp. | reverse complement strand
CGCGTGGTAGAGATGACCAGTGTGGTGCTGGGCCCCTACGCCTGCCAGATGCTGGGCGACCTGGGCGCCGATGTCATCAAGATCGAGCCGCCGGGGGGTGACACCAACCGCAACCTCGGGCCGCGACGCAAGCACAGCGACATGGGCTCCCTGTTTCTCACCTGCAATCGCAACAAGCGCTCGGTGGCGCTGGACCTGAAGTCGGAGCGCGGGCGCGCCGCCGCCCTGGAAATCATCAAATCCGCCGACGTGGTGGTCCACAATTTTCGTCCCCAGGCCATGGCGCGCCTGGGCCTGGATTACCCGGCGGTACAGGCAGTCAACCCTACTGTCGTCTACTGCGCCACTTACGGCTACAGCCGCAAGGGTCCCTACGGCGACAAGGGCGCGCTGGATGATTCCATCCAGGCGGCCAGCGGTGTGGCGGTGCTGCAGAGCATGGTGGAGGGCGAGCCGCGCTACCTGCCCACGATCATCGCCGACAAGACCACCGCCATGGTGGTGGTGCAGTCAGTGCTGGCCGCGCTGTTCCACCGCCAGCGCACCGGCGAGGGCCAGGAAATCGAGGTCCCCATGTTCGAGTCCATGGTGTCATTTGTGATGACCGAGCATCTCTGGGGCCAGACGTTCGAGCCGCCCATAGGCACCGCGGGATACGTGCGCCTGATGGCGAAGCACCGCCGCCCCTACAAGACCCGCGATGGCCTCTACCTGGCGGTGCTGCCCTACTGGGACAACCACTGGAGTACCTTCTGCACTCTGGTGGGTCGCCCCGAGCTGGCGCGGGACGAGCGCTTTGTCGACATGGCTACCCGCCTCAAGAACATCAATGAATCGTACCGGGTGACCGGCGAGATTATCGCCAGCCGCGACCGGGACGACTGGCTGGCCTTGCTTGGCGAGACCAATGTGCCGATGATGGTGGTGAACTCGCTGGATGAACTCATCCACGACCCTCACCTGGTCGAGTCGGGTTTCTGGCAGGAGCGCGATCATCCCACCGAGGGCCGGCTGCGTATGAGCAGCCCGCCCATGAATTTCGCCAGGACCCCGGCCTCCATCCGCACATTGCCGCCCCGCCTGGGAGAGCACAGTGAGGAGGTGTTGCGGGAGGCGGGGCTTGAGCAGGTCGTGATCGACAGCATGCTCGCCAGCGGCGAGGCTGTCGTACCGCGGCAGGACTAGATCTGGTTTAAATATAAGGGAGATATTGCAATGAGCTTCAAGAACCTGTTTATCAAGCACGACCTGTCTCCCGAGGTGCGGGAATGGCTGGACAAGGAAATCGCGGAGCAGGAAGCGCGTTTCGCCAGGCTCGAGCAGAACATGGAAGACCTGGCTCCCAAGCGGGAGCAGTGGTACCAGGAATTCTTCGACCGTATCACCACCCTGGGTTTCAATGTCGATGGAGATGACAAGATGAAACTCAGCCCGGCCCAGCTCCCGGTCAAGCCTGCCGGGAGAGTGGATCGGGTGGTCTGGAAACACGGCGTCGACAGCGAGTAATTGTCGATGGCGAGTAACTAATGCAGCACAGCGTCAGCACACACGGGATAAGGTAGAAGGAGAACAAACATGGCACGTCCACATATAGAGCCCTTTTGCGACAGGGACGAACATTTCAAGAAGATGCAGCTGCCGGGTTTTGGCCCGGGCATGCGCTATAAGATGCTGAGCCTTGATGTCGACAGCGGCGGCTGCTCGATGACCGTGCAGCTGGATGGCGGTTACAGGCGCGGACCGGGCTTTTCCTGGTCGGAGATGGAGATGATCGTCATCGAGGGCGAACTGCAGGTGGGTGAGCGCACCTGTCGCAAGGGCCATTACTTTTTCGTACCGGCAGGTTACGCCATGCCGGCGATCAGCAGTTCCCAGGGCTGCCTGGTGCTGATGATGTACAACACCGGCGAGCCCAGCCACGTGGAGTCCACCCAGAACCACCCGCAGGCGCAGGTGAACCTCTACCACAGCGTCGATTCCTACATGGACCTGCCCTGGGCCATGGGTAACGTCACCAAGCCCTCGGTGGCGGCGGGCTGCCTGATCAAGCTGCTGAACTACAACCCCATCTCCCACGCCATGACCTTCCTGTACTGCATGACGCCGGGCTACTTCCAGGACAATATCTCCTACCATGACTGCGCCGAGGAGTCCTACCACCTGTGGGGCACCTCCTGGATGATGCAGTTTGGCGAGGTGCCCACCGGGGGCTACTTCTGGCGCCCGGCCTACATCAACCACGGTTCCTTCGCTTCCGAGTACGGTTGTATCGCCCTGGGCCGCACCGACTCCAAGCTGTTCAACCACTTCCACTACAATCCATGGACCACGCCGGTGGAGAATGCCGACCGCTCGGCCGCGCGGCTCTACAGGCGCGATCCGCTGCTGTACAAGTGGGCCTTCAGCAAGGATCACAACCATCCCCACGGGCCGGAGGATTTCGAGGACACCATGCTGCGCCGCGGCGACGAGGCGGGTCACGACAACGAACACAAGTCGGACGGGCGCCGCCACGATCACTGGCACGGTCACCTGCACCACGTACCCGGCAGCCCGCACACCCACGCGGACGGGACAACCCATAGCCACGATTGATATGAGCGATCAGGTGCTTGTCACGGATGTCGGGCCGCGGGATGGCCTGCAGAACCAGCCGCGTATTCTCAGCGTTGAGGAGCGGCTGCGCCTGATCGGGGCAATTACCGCCGCCGGCGTCACCAGCGTCGAGGTGGGCAGTTTCGTGTCACCCAAAGCGGTGCCGGCGATGGCCGGCACGGATGCGGTGGTGGCCGCCCTGCCAACTGATGGCCCGGTGCACTACACGGCGCTGATCCCGAACCTGAAAGGCTATGAGCTGGCGCGGGCTGCCGGTACCCGCTCGGTGACCATGGTGCTCTACGCCAGCGAGGGCATGGCGCGCAAGAACGTCAACATGACCATGGCCGAGGCCGAGGCGGCGACCGCTGCTATCCTCGCCGCCGCCCGGGCCGATGGAATCGAAGTCATCGCCGCCATCTCCGTTGCCTTCGCCTGTCCCATCGACGGGCCCACCGACCCGGGGCTGGTGCGCACGGTCGCCGCCAGGTTCCTGGCGCTGGGCGCGGACCAGGTGGTGCTGGCCGACACCATCGGCGCCGGCAACCCGCAGCAGGTGCGCAACCTCACCGCCGAGTTGGTGCGCGAGCACGGCGCCGCACGCCTGGGTTGCCACTTTCACGATACCCGCGCCCTGGGCCTGGCCAATGTCTACGCTGCGCTGGAGTCCGGGATCCGCCGCTTTGACGCCTCCATCGCCGGCCTCGGCGGTTGCCCCTTCGCGCCGGGCGCCAGTGGCAATGTGGCGACTGAGGATGTGGTCATGATGCTGGAGCAGATGGGTTTCGCCACGGGCATCGACCTGGATGCGCTTGTGCGCGCATCGGACCTGGCGGAAGAATTGACCGGCACCGCCCCCGGTGGGCGCTCCAAGCCCTGGTTGAAGCCGTGGCTGGCGAAGCGGGCGGGGTGACGTTCGACTAAACAGCATAGAGAAATTGAGTGAAATATTCTGAGATTGGCATGCTCCGAGGCGGCGCCGAAGCGGGTATAGCCTGACGGGACACGCCGTAAATACACACCCGGTAAAGCGGGGTGGGCTCTCCATGTAGGCTCGCTGCAGCCACACCCGATAAAGCGGGGTGGGCACTCCATGGCTGCAGACGGTCCCGACAAGCTATACCCGCTTCAACGCCTGCTCAGTTAACGGTATTGAGAACCGAAACAGACCCTAATGCGAACGAGGTTTGGGCTTTAGACTAGGGCCCAGATTTACAGAGGAAACGAAGAACTACTTGGCTCGAATGCGTCAATGAGGCCTTGAACCGAGTTTATGTAGGCGGGACCGTCTGCAGCCATGGATGGCTGCAGCGAGCCTACATGGACGTATTTACGGCGTGTCCCGACTGCATAAACTCGGATCGAGGCCGGTCCGTTAGCCCGACCAAGCATAAAGGAAACAGGAGAAAGGAATGAGTTACAG
>JBFZEF010000210.1:0-3280 GCA_041307045.1 Halioglobus sp. | reverse complement strand
ACCTGAAGTCCACCGGCATTGGCGACACTGCCTACTTCGGTCCCGAGCCGGAGTTTTTCATATTTGACGACATCAAATGGCATGTCGATATGAGCGGTTGCAGCGTCAAGATCCATTCAAGTGAGGCGGCCTGGGCCTCCAACCACGAATTTGATGAGGGCAACACCGGTCACCGGCCGGGCGTCAAGGGCGGTTACTTCCCCGTGCCTCCGGTCGATTCATTGCACGATATCCGCGCTGCAATGTGTACAGCCGGTGAGCAGATGGGCCTGGACATCGAGGTACACCACCATGAGGTGGCGACAGCGGGCCAGTGTGAGATCGGCGTCAGGTTCAACACGCTGGTCAAAAAAGCCGACGAAGTGCAGATACTCAAGTACTGTGTGCACAACGTGGCCCACGCCTACGGTAAAACTGCCACATTCATGCCCAAGCCCATCGTTGGCGACAACGGCTCCGGCATGCACGTACACCAATCTGTTTCCAAGGGCGGGAAGAACCTCTTCTCCGGCGACGGCTACTCTGGCCTGTCAACCGAGGCCCTGTACTACATCGGCGGCATCATCAAGCACGCGCGCGCCCTGAACGCGTTCACCAATCCTGGCACCAATTCGTACAAGCGTCTGGTACCCGGCTTTGAGGCGCCGGTAATGCTGGCCTACTCAGCTCGCAACCGCTCCGCGTCCATCCGCATTCCCTACGAGGCGAACCCCAAGGGCAAGCGCATCGAGGTCCGGTTCCCTGACCCATCCGCCAACCCCTACCTGGCCTTCGCCGCCATGTTGATGGCCGGCCTCGACGGCATCCAGAACAAGATTCACCCCGGCGATCCGGCCGACAAGGATCTGTACGACCTGCCTGCGGAGGAAGCCAAGGCCATTCCCACGGTCTCTTCCAGCCTGCAAATGTCGCTGCTGGCCCTCGACGAAGACCGCGAGTTCCTGACCCGTGGCGGTGTGTTCTCCGACGAAATGATCGATGCCTACATTGAATTGAAGAAGGGCGATATCCAACGCCTGGACATGACGACTCACCCCATCGAGTTCGCCATGTACTATTCCTGCTAGACACTGGTCGCGCTTTACAATAGCCCGCCTCGGCGGGCTTTTTTGTGCGTGGAAAACCGACTTGGCCGGGCAATGCGAAACTCTTCGGTCGCGAAGATTTCTGTTAGGATGATGTTGCGCAAATTAGCCAGAGGTGTCGATCATATGCACAGGCTTCTGTTACTCGTTGCACTGCTGGCCCCACTTACTGTCGTGGCGGACGCCGTCTACCGAACTGTCGATGCTCAGGGTAACGTCATATTCACGGATACCCCGCCGGCCGATGGCAGCGCAGCAGATCGCATTGAGATACAGCGCACGAACACCGTACAACCGCCCCCGGTTACTCGTCCACCTGAGCCAGTAAAAACAGAACCGGAGGTCGCGGCGCCGGAATACGAGATCAATATCACCGCGCCTGCCAATGAAACCTCATTTCCGATGGGACCCGGCAACTTTTCGGTCAGCGTTTCGGTCCAGCCCGCGCTGGAGAAATACGACGGTCTGCAGCTGTTTATGGATGGGGCGCCTTGGGGCGGTCCACAGCGAGACTCAATGTGGGACCTCACCAATGTATTTCGCGGCCAGCACGATATCACTGTCGGCGTCATCGATAAGGACGGCGAGACGCTTGCGATGTCACCTCCGGTGCGCGTGTTCGTGCACCGGCCTTCCATAAACTTCAATCGACCTAAAGTTCTACCCAAGAATCCGTCAAAACCCAAGTAGTCCTCGCACTGGACAGCGGCCCTGTGGTTGATGCACCATAATGGTGCGCGATATTCAGGACCGGGCTTTCTGACAGGTTCGCTGCGCGGCGCCCGCTGTAGCTGCAACGTCCAATCCCGGGTGAAGGTCGGCGCTCACTAAGGTCTCCTGCACTATATTCAGGCAACCGGATTTTTTTCATGCCTGACCAGCACCTATTGGCTCCATTTTTGCTACTACAAGTGGGGGATGCATAGGCGGACACGAAAGTGCGGGTTGAAAATCACGGGTCGAAACGCCTGGGGCGGTCTTTAGCGATCCAATCCGGCGCGTCGGGCCCGCGTGCGGCTCACGCGCGGCGGGCTCAACCACATGCGTCTCGATTTACCGCGACCCGACACATCGCGGTCCGACCCCAGTATGAGGCGGGAATGAAGCACGACCAGGGCATTCTGGACAGTATCACCACGGGGATTGTGGCGCTTGATCGCGACCTGCGGGTCACTGCGCTCAATGCGGCAGGCCAGGCGCTGCTGGAAACCTCGGAGGCGCGCTGCCTCGGGCAACACGCCTCAAAACTGGTACTGCAGTCTCGCGAATGGCGCGACAGCCTGGAGCAGGCGCTCGCCACCAAAAGCCCCCACGCCAGTCGCGGTATTTCGCTGGTGCTACAGTCAGGGCAGGAGATCCATGTCGATGTCATCATCACCCCGGTAGCCGATACGCAAGGCTCATACGGGCTCGTGGTGGAGTTGCTGGCAGTCGATCGCCTGTTGAAGATCAGTCGCGAGGAAAGCTTTCTCCACGCCCAGGCAACCAGTCGGGCCGTGATTCGCGGTCTGGCCCACGAGATCAAGAATCCCCTCGGAGGGGTGCGCGGCGCGGCGCAGTTGCTGGCCAGGGAGCTGCCCAACGAGGAACTGGCGGAATACACCCGCATCATTATTCGCGAGGCCGACCGGCTGCGGGATCTCGTCGACCGCCTACTGGGGCCCAATCGCCAATTGGACCGCAGGCCGCTGAATATCCACGAAATCCTGGAGCATGTGCGCAACCTGATCGCGGCAGAATCAGACAACAGCGTGACCATCATTCGGGACTACGACCCAAGCCTGCCGGAGATTCCCTGCGACCGCGCGCAACTCATCCAGGCCGTATTGAATATCATGCGCAACGCGCTGCAGGCGGCAAAAGACCCCGGCAAGTGCGAGATCATCCTGCGCAGTCGCTCCCAACGCCAGTTCACAGTCGGCGCGCAGGTGCATCGCCTGATGTGTCGCGTGGATATCATCGACAACGGGCCGGGAATTCCCGCCGAACTGCAGCCTTCGGTGTTCGCACCCATGGTCACCGGGCGCGCGGACGGAACCGGCCTCGGTTTGTCCATAGCACAGTCCATCATTCATCTACACGGTGGGGTCCTGGAGTGCGAAAGCCGACCAGGGGAAACCCGTTTCACCTTCTATTTACCAATGGAAATACACCATGCATAGGCACTCAAAAGTCTGGATAGCAGACGATGACAA
>JBFZEF010000208.1:0-7887 GCA_041307045.1 Halioglobus sp. | reverse complement strand
CTGGCTGTCACGGTAGACGGCGCCAAACTGTAGCGCCAGCCCCGACAGCGCGCCCCCGAACCCGTGTCGCAGGCTCAGTCGGCCACTCGTACCGGGTACCCTGGCCAGTTTTTCTCCCTCGGGCAGTATGTTGTCTTCGGTGACCTTGGCGTCGATGTCCGCGAAATTGCCCAGCAATCGCCACTGCTCGTTGAGAATCCAGATGAGATCAAGTTCAACGCCATTGGACTCCTGCTCGCCTACCTGCATTTGCAGACCCGGGTTTAAGGGATCCGCGGTAGCTATATTGGTGCGCTGCAAATCGAAATAGGCGAGGTTTCCGCTGGAGCCGTTTTCCGCTCGCCACTTTACGCCAATCTCCCAGGACTCGCTCTCCGATGGTTCGGGCGTATCACCGCTGGCCAGCAGGACGCCTACCGGGGCCTGGAATCCCTGGCCGTACCCGGTGAAGAGTGAAACCGCCTCGCTGACGCTGTAAGTGACGCCAAAGCGCCCGACCACCTTGTCGTTGTTGGGCGAGCGATCCTCCGAACTGGAACCCGCGTCGTCGCTTTCCCTGGACTCTATCCAGGTCCCGCGCACTCCCAGGTCGATGTGCCAGCGTTCCGCCACGGCTATCTGATCCTGCAGGTAAACGCCCAGCGTCTCATAGCGATAGTCCTGCTCGCCGAAACAGGCTACTCGAGGTTTGGGACCAAAGTTCACATCACTGGAGGCGTCCGAGAGATCGAGATACGGGACGCTGCCCACGGTTGACAAAAACTCGCCCAGGACGACCGGATTGTAAGGATCGTCAAACAGCGCCTCGGCCGCCGCGAATACATTGCAGTAAGTGTCACTGAAAAGTGATGCGTCGTTGTCGGTGCGGTCCGCATCGATGCCGAACAATAACTGGTGGTCGGTCTGCCCCAGTTGCATGCGATGCGCGAGGTTGGCATTCAGGTTGTACTGCTCGTTTTTGGTCGGCAAGCTGCCATTGACTATCGCATAAACGGGATCGGCGAAGGGATCGAAGGGTTGGCCTAACCCCAATAGTGCAAGGATTTCGGCGATAGCTGACGTGAGGTCAGCCGCTGGATAACTACTGTACTCCACGGGTTTACTGTCGAAATATCGAGCGGCGAGATTGAATCCGGTGCTGTCGTTGATAACATAATTCCAGCGCGCGGTTATCATGTTGTTTTCCAGAGTTGACTTTGGCGTATCCGTGGCCCCGGGAAAACGACCAAGCGGAATCTTATAGTCGGCGCTTTCCGTGCTCCCAATGGCCGGAATGCCCGCGTACTCCCTGTACTCGATGTCGCTGAATTGTCCCTTGATCGTAAGATCGCTGCGCTCGGATAAGCGAAACATCACCGAGGGGTTTAGCGACCAGCTCGTTGATTCCACCGCGTCAAACTGGCTGTCCGCCTCCTGATAGCCGCCCGTCAGGCGGACGCCTGCCGCAGTGGATATTGGCTGGTTGACATCAAAATACGGGTTGATAGTGTTAAAACTGCCACCCTGTATTCCCACCAGCGCGGTGGCCTCGGGCTCGGGAGACTTGGTCACGATATTGATCAGTCCGCCGACGCCGGCACCGACACCTCCGCCGTAAAGCGTGCTGGTCGGGCCCTTGACGGCCTCGATACGCTCGATATTGATCAGAGACTCGGGCGAACCCGAGGCCACCTGCCCGAACGCAGGTAACTGGTCGTAGTAAATGTAGGCGTCAAAGCCACGCATTTTGTAGTCTGAAATAAGAGTTTCTGAAGGAGAGACGCCGTTGACGCCACTGACGTTGATCAATGCGTCGTTCAGCGATCGGCTGCCCTGTTCATCGAGAAAGGATCGATTGAGAACCACGACTGACTGGGGTAACAGCAGCAAGTCGGTCATTGTTTTGCTCACTGACATCGTCCGGTCCACGACGATTGAATCTTCCGCCTTCCCGTAGACAAACACCTCTTCGATCGAGCTGCCGGCGCCCGCCGCTTGCATACATGCACCTGCCGAAAGTATGGCGAGATAAAGTCGTGTACGACGCATGCACTATCTCCCGAGTAACCTGACAAAAGCGGGGACGGTAGCACCCGCGAGTGACAGTTCAAATGCGGCAAATTGTCGCATGCGCGCCTTGCATCGAAGCTATACACTGGCGCCATCTCCCGAATTCCGTGGTCCTGTCGTGATACCAACCATTGCGCCTGTTTTGCTATTTACCTTAGCGATCGTTCTGTCCGGCTGCGCGAAGGACACAGCGGAGCCAACGCAGGTTGACTTCAATCACGCCCTGCACAGCCTGAATTTCGACCCGGCAGACGACAGTAACGGCGCTGCCGGAGGCAATGGAATTCCGGAAGGGGCGGAATTAGCGTTGGTGGCCGCGATACTGCATGACGAGGCGCTGGACCTATCACCTGACGGAGGCGTGACTCACGAGGCGGTGCAGCAAGCTTATGTGCAGACGGTGGTAAGCGTCCGCGCTGACCTCGGGAAGCTCCTGATGGCGTGGCCCTCCGCGGACGAGGCAATCGCGGGTTACGTCATGTTGGGCGCGGATTCCTACGCGGCAATCAACCGAATGGCAGCGGGCTTTGGCGCGCCACTGCAGAGTGACTACAGCGCCGCACTAGCGCTGGACAACTATCTAGGAGCCCATGGCGATGCCGATGGCGACGGCTTCAGCAATGCCAGGGAATACGCCGCGTTCGCCAGCGAAGGTACAGACAAATACGTTGCCGCCGCCCTGGACGCTTCCCGCACTCCGTCGGGCGAGGAGCCGGCCACAGGGGCAGTTACCGCACCGGCGCTCCTGACGGTAGGGATCGTGTTATACCCCGGTTTCGAAGTGCTCGATGTGTATGGCCCGATCGAGATATGGAGTTACGTGCCCAATTTTCGCCTCGTACTCATCGCCGAGCAGGTGGGACCAGTGTTGTCCGCGCAGGGCACATCGACCCTGGCGACCCACTCATTCGAGACGGCGCCGGAGCTGGATATACTGATGGTGCCCGGCGGTAATGGCTCGACTGCGCAAGTGCATAACAGGGCGCTGTTGGATTTTCTGGTCGAGGCTGACCGCGGCACGACATTCACCACATCCGTATGCAGTGGTTCCGCGCTGCTGGCGCGCGCCGGCCTGCTCGACGGCCACCGCGCTACCAGTAACAAGCGGGCGTTCTACCTCGCTGAGCAGCAGAGCAGCGCAGTTGAGTGGTTGCCCGAAGCGCGGTGGGTGGAAAGCGGCAAAATGTTTACGTCGTCCGGTGTTTCCGCGGGGATGGACATGGCGCTGGCACTTGTCGCCCGGCTCCACGGGATTGACGCCGCGCGCGATCTGGCGCGATCGCTGGAGTACCAGTGGCACGAGGCTGCCGACTCGGATCCATTCGCGGTTTACGTCAATAGGCTTGCGCGCTCTACCGAAGGCAGCTATGAACTCGTGAAATCCGAGCCTGCCGCCGATAGTGGCATCGCGGTCGCACCGCGCTATTTGCGACTGTATTTTTCCGACCTGCTCGATGTCGGCAGCAGCACCGTCGTGCTGCGTCATACCGGCAAAGGGGGCGAGGAAATACCGCTCAGCGGTATGCACACCATGGGGAACAATGACCTTATGCTCGCCGTTGATGGTGCGCTGGAGAGGGGCGGTTACGCCGTTGAGTGGAATGTAGGGTTCAGTAATTCAGCCGTGCGGTCGACGGGCAAGTACTGGTTCGAGGTGCTCTCCGACCCGCCCTAGGCAGGGCGCCCGGGCCGCCGCGGACCGAATGCTGTCGGGGGAGGAGGGCGGCGGGTAATGTGGGCAGGCTGGTCCGGGTTGACTGGATTGGCTTACCGAGGAGACCTTCCTTACATGATCAAACCATGCCGCTGAAAGACCGAAAAGTCACGTAGCAGCCGAGCAGCATGGTGCCCAGGCCCACCAGCGCAGACAGCCTATTGTAGGCGCGGCCCAGACGCTGTGAAGTCATGCGCATGGGTATGGCGATAACAGCCGACAGCGCTGCCATGCCGGCAATCGAGCCGATCCCGAACAGGGCGATGTAGGCCAGTCCCAGGGCCGGGGTGCGCAAGGTTTCGAGGGTGAGCAGAATCAGTGCAGCCGAGCCTGCCATACCGTGCACCATGCCAACCAGCAGCGCACGCAGCGGGAAACCATGGCCGTGCTCATGGCGATCGGGATCGTGCCGGCGCGACTCGCCTTCATGCGCGTGCGCATGGAAATGCTCAGCCCCGTCCTCATGGCGGTGGGCGTGAAAATGCACGTGCATGCGCCGCAGTCGGTACAGCACTTCCGCCCCCAGCACCACCAGCATGACGCCCACAGCCAGCTCCAGCCCCAGTGCCGCCCGCTCGGGGAGCACCAGGCCCAGCACCAGCACGGCCCCGCCGAACAGCAACAGCGTGATGGTGTGTCCGGTGCCCCAGGCCACGCCTTGCCATAGGGTTTGGCTGAGTGAACGGCTGCGCGTGACGAGGGTAGCGACCGCCGCGAGGTGATCCGCATCGAGGGCATGCCGCATCCCCAGCAGCATGCCCAGCAGTAGAGTTGCGCCAATGCTCAACGTTGGCTACTCAAGTTTCAGGGCCGGCAGGAGGAATAGCCAGGTGACCGGTGCGAAAGCAGCGGTGAGCCCGGCTTCATTCACGCACAGCCACCACGGCGTCCCGGCTAGACCCGCTCCACTACGGTGGTGATGCCCTGGCCCAGGCCGATACACATGGTGGACACGCCCAGGCTGAGGTCCCGGTCCTGCATGACGGTCAGCAGGGAGCCGGTGATACGGGTGCCGGAGCAGCCGAAGGGGTGGCCCAGAGCGATAGCGCCGCCGTGCACGTTCACCTTCTCGTCCATGTCGTCCAGCAGGTCCAGGTCTTTCAGCACCGGCAGAGCCTGGGCCGCGAAGGCCTCGTTCAGCTCCACCATCTGGATGTCCTTCATGGTCAGGCCCAGCTTTTTCAGCGCCTTTTTGGTGGAGGGCACCGGGCCGTAACCCATGATCGAGGGGTCTACCCCCGCCAGTGTCATGGCCTTGATCCTGGCGATGGGCGCCAGGCCCAGGGCCTGGGCCTTCTCGGCGGACATCACCAGCATGGCCGAGGCCCCATCGGAGATCTGCGATGAGGTGCCGGCGGTGACGGTGCCGCCCTGGGGGTTGAAGGCGGGCGGCAGTGCGGCCAGGCCCTCCAGCGTGGTCTCCGGGCGGATGGTCTCGTCGTGCTCCACCAGCACCAGGGCGCCGCTCTCGTCATGCCCCTCGATCGGGATGATCTCCCGGGCGAACTTGCCTTCCACGGTGGCCTTGTGGGCCAGCTGGTGCGAGCGCAGGCCCAGCTTGTCCTGCTGCTCGCGGCCAATGCCGTGCAGCAGGGCCAGGTACTCGGCGGTCATGCCCATCATGCCGGCGGCCTTGGCCACGTTCAGGCCCATGCGCGGGTTCGGGTCGACCTGGTCCATCATCGGCAGGTGGCCGAGGTGTTCCACGCCCCCCACCAGGTAGACGTCGCCCACGCCCGCCATGATATTGGCGGCTGCGGTGTGCAGGGCCGACATGGAGGATCCGCACAGGCGGTTCACGGTCTGGCCGGGAATGGTGAAAGGCAATTGGGCGGCCAGGATCAGGGCGCGGCCCAGGTTCATGCCCTGCTCGCCGCGCTGCAGCACGCAGCCCCAGATCAGGTCGTCGATTGCGGCCGGATCCAGCGCCGGGTTGCGCGCCAGCAGGCCCTTGATCACACCCACCGACAGGTCGTCGGCGCGCACGTTGCGGAAGCACCCATTCTTGGAGCGCCCCATGGGGCTGCGGGCGTAATCGACTATCACCGCGTCTTTCGGATTCAACTTCACAGTATTTCTCCCTTAATAGTAGGTTTCGCCGGCGGCCAGTTTGGCTTTCATGCCTTCGGTCAGCTCGTAGGTTTTGCCAAGGTGGGCGAATTTCTTCGAGGCATCGCTGATATAGGCGAGGCCCACGGTGTCCATCCAGCGGAACACACCGCCCCGGAAGGGCGGGAAGCCGATGCCGTACAGCAGCGCCAGGTCGGCCTCGGCGGGGGTGCCGACGATGCCATCCTCCAGGCAGCGGGCCAGCTCGGTGGCCATGGGCAGCATCATGCGGGCGATGATCTCTTCCCGGTCGAACTCCACCCGCTCAGCCACCACCGGCGCGATCAGCTTGTAGGCCTCCTCAGACACGGTTTTCTTCGGCTTGCCGCGCTTGTCGGCGATGTACTCGTAAAAGCCCTTGCCGTTTTTCTGGCCGTAGCGCCCGTGCTCAAACATCACCTCGGTGGCGGTCTTGAAATCCAGGCTCATGCGGTCCGGGAAGCCCTCGGCCATGACCTGGCCGGCATGGGCGCCGGTATCGATGCCGACCACGTCCAGCAGGTAGGCGGGCCCCATGGGCCAGCCCCAGCGCTCCATCACCTTGTCCACGGACTGGAAGTCGGCGCCGTCGCGCACCAGCTTGGAGAAGCCATCGAAGTAGGGGAACAGCACCCGGTTGACCAGGAAGCCGGGGCAGTCCTTCACCACCACGGCCTTTTTGCCCATGCGGTTGGCGTAGGCCACGGTGGCGGCGATCGCCTCGTCGGAACTCTTCTCCCCGCGGATCACTTCCACCAGCGGCATGGCGTGTACCGGGTTGAAGAAGTGCATGCCGCAGAAGTTCTGTGGGCGCTGCAGCGCCTGGGCGAGGTAGGTGATCGAGATCGTCGAGGTGTTCGAGGCGAGGATGGCGTCCTCGCGGATGTGCTTTTCGGTCTCCGCCAGCACCGCGTGCTTGACCTTGGGGTTCTCCACCACGGCTTCCACCACGATATCCACGTTGTCGAAGCCCTCGTAGCTGAGGGTGGGGTCGATGGCGTTGAGCACTTCGCCCATTTTCTCCGGCGTCATGCGGCCGCTGGCAACGCGCTTGGCCAGCAGCTTGTTGGCTTCGTTCAGCCCCAGGTCCAGGCCCGCCTGGGCGATATCCTTCATCTTGATGGGCACCCCTTTCAGGGAGGACTGGTAGGCGATACCGCCACCCATGATGCCGGCGCCGAGTACCGCGGCGCGCTCGATTTTCCTGCTGGCTTTTTTCTCCCAGCCCTTGGCCTTTTTCGCCAGCAGCTGGTCGGACAGGAAGACCCCAACCAGTGCGGTGGCCACCGGGGTGGTGGCCAGTTCGGCGAAGCCGTCGGCTTCCACTTCGAGAGCCTCGGCCAGGTGCATGCCCCGGGCTTTCTCGATAACGTCCACCACCTTGATCGGTGCGGGGTAGTTCTTGCCCGCCTGCTGGGCCACCAACGACTTGATGGTGAAGAAGGCCATCATTGCCTCGGTGTCATTCAGCGGCAGGGGGCTGCTCTTGGCGTGGCGGCGCTGCTGGTAGTTCAGCTTGCCATCCACCGCGCCCTGCAGGGTGGCCAGGGCCACCGCGCGCAGCTGCTCCGGGGGCGCCACGGCATCCACCGCTCCCGCCTTCAGCGCGTCATCGGCACGCTTGTCTGCGCCGGTGGCCATCCACATCACCGCTTCGTCCACGCCGATCATGCGCGGCAGGCGCACGGTGCCGCCCCAGCCCGGCAGGATACCGAGCTTGGTCTCCGGCAGGCCGATGGACGCCGCGGAGCTCATCACACGGAAGTCGCAGGCCAGGCAGATCTCCAGGCCGCCGCCCATGGCGGCGCCGTTGATCACCGCGCAGCTGGGGTAGGGCAGGTGCTGCAGGCGATTGAAGTTGGCGTTATTGGTGCCGGTAAAGGGCTTGATATCCTCTTTGGCGGCACCGAACAGGCTGGTGAACTCGGTGATATCGGCGCCCACGATGAACACCGGCTTGCCGCTGGTGACCAGCAACCCCCTGATACCGGACTCAGCTGCCAGAGCGTCCAGCGCCGCGGTCAGGCTGGCGACAG
>JBFZEF010000205.1:0-23869 GCA_041307045.1 Halioglobus sp. | reverse complement strand
GTGTGCAAAGCCGGTCGGTCGGGATCAGCCTCCGCACACCGCTGTTTCAATCCTGCTTCAGATCAAAACGATCGAGGTCCATCACTTTGGTCCATGCTGCGACGAAGTCCTTGGCGAATAGCTCGCCGGCGTTGTTTGACGCATAGGCCTCGGCAACGGCGCGCAACTCGGAGCTCGATCCGAATATGAGATCTACTGGGGTGGCAGTCCACTTAAGCTTGTTGCTGGTACGGTCCCTGCCTTCATAGACACCGTCGTCCTTGGTGGATTTTGCCCATACGGTCGACATGTCGAGAAGGTTCACAAAGAAATCATTGCTCAAGGTTCCCGGCTTATCGGTAAACACGCCATGCGGGGTTTGCCCGGTGTTGGCGTTCAGTGCGCGCATGCCTCCCACAAGCACCGTCATTTCCGGCACGGTGAGGGTCAACAGATCAGCCTTATCAACCATCATCTGGGTCGGCGAGGCGTAACTGCTGTCACTGTAATAGTTACGGAAGGCGTCTGCGGTCGGCTCCAGCACGGCGAAGGATTTAACATCCGTCATCTCCTGGGAGGCGTCGGTGCGCCCGGGCGTGAAAGGCACCTGCACATTGTAGCCAGCAGCTTTGGCGGCCTGTTCGACGCCCGCGGCTCCACCCAGAACGATGACATCGGCCAGGGACACTTTCTTGCCGCCCGACAGGGATTTGTTGAAGTCCTGCTGAATCCGGGCAAGGGATTTCAGGACCTTGGCCAGTTCTTCCGGATCATTGGCCGCCCATTCCACTTGCGGTTCGAGGCGAAGGCGTGCGCCGTTGGCGCCACCACGCATGTCTGACCCGCGGTAGGTGGATGCCGATGCCCACGCCGTTCTTACCAGCTCGGGTACGCTCAACCCGGAATCAAGGATCTTCGCTTTCAGCGCGGCCGTGTCCTTGGCGTCAATCAACGTGTAATCGACAGCGGGAACCGGATCTTGCCAGATAAACACTTCTTGCGGCACTTCACTACCGAGATAGCGGGCAACCGGCCCCAGGTCGCGGTGGGTCAGCTTGAACCAGGCTTTTGCAAAAGCCGCATCGAATTCCTTCGGATTCTTCAGGAAGCGCTCGGAAATTTTCCGAAAGCCCGGGTCTTCCTTCAGCGCCAGGTCCGTGGTGAACATGATCGGCGCATGCCGCTTTTTGGGGTCATGCGCATCCGGAACAAGGTCTGCCGCTGCCGCATCGGTAGGAATCCACTGGACTGCGCCGGCGGGACTCTTGGTCTGCTTCCAGTCAAAGCGGAACAGGTTATCCAGATAGAGGATAGACCACGCGGTGGGGGTCGAGGTCCAGGCTCCCTCCAGTCCGCTGGTCATCGCATCAGCGCCCTTGCCGCTGCCACATTTGTTCTTCCAGCCCAGGCCCTGCTCCTCGATAGGGGCGGCGGCGGGTTCGGGGCCTATGCAGTCAGCCGGCTTCGCGCCATGGGCTTTACCCAGGGTGTGCCCACCGGCGACAAGGGCAACAATCTCCTCGTCGTTCATGGCCATACGGCCGAACGATTCGCGCATATCCGCTGCGGCAGCGAGTGGGTTGTTATTGCCGTTTGGACCCTCCGGATTCACATAGATCAAGCCCATCTGGACAGCCGCCAGGGGCTTTTCAAGCTTGCCGTCCTTACCGAAGCGCTTGTTGTTGGCGAGCATCTCGGTTTCTTTCCCCCAGTAAACCGAGTCACCCTCCCAGTCGTCGATGCGTCCGCCGGCGAAGCCCAGGGTTTCGAAACCCATCGATTCCAGCGAGACGTTACCGGCCAGTATCATCAGGTCAGCCCAGGAAACACTGCGGCCGTATTTTTCCTTGACCGGCCAGAGCAATCGGCGCGCCTTATCCAGACTCGCGTTGTCCGGCCAGCTGTTAAGCGGTTCAAAGCGTTGCTGGCCGCCATCGGCGCCGCCGCGGCCATCATGCACCCGGTAGGTTCCCGCGCTATGCCACGCCATCCTGATCATGAGGCCACCGTAGTGACCCCAGTCCGCAGGCCACCAGTCCTGGGAAGTTGTCAGCGTCTTTTCGATATCTGCTTTCAGGGCGTTGAGATCGACGCTGCTGAAGGCCTTGGCATAATCGAAATCGTCTCCGTAGGGATTCGACCTTGAGTCGTGAGCGCGAAGCGGCGCCAGGTTCAGTGTTTCGGGCCACCAGAACTGGGCTGACCTGTTCATGCCGTCGGCGGCCAGCAAGCTTCCGGGTATCAGAGTGGAACTGATTACGGCAGCCGCGGTGATGAAAAATCGTGATCGTGTCAGCATGGGATTTATCCTCCTCGGAGTGGGTAATACTCGGTTGAGGATAAAGCCAGCCTTAGCGATTGGCAAACTGGAGAAAATAGAACATCAAATTCAATTTTATTGATTATCCGGTTCAGGCCGTGAGTGTTTCCTTACAGACCTTGATCAGGGCTTCGATACTCGAAGTGCAGGTATAATTCGGGCGCAGGATGAAGGCGATCCTGCGGTGCGGGCCGGGTTCTTTCAAGTGTACGGCCGCCAGTTCCGGGTGTTGGGAGAGGAGGGCACCCGTGGCCATCTCCGGAATCAGGGTCGTGCCCATGTTTCCCAGTACCATCTGGATTAGGGTATTCAGGCTGGTTGCGCCAAAACCTTCATTGGCGGTCTGCCCTGGCAGTTTGCATGCTTCCAGCACATGGTCTCTGAGGCAGTGCCCTTCCTTCAGCAGCATGAGGTCGCAGTGGTTCAGCTCTGTGCTGCTGATTTCCTTCTGCCGTGTATGTTTCTCACCTTTTAGCGCCACCCAGTAAAAGTCCTCCTGCCAGAACTCGAGGCTAAGCAACCCGTCGCAGGGAAAGGGCAGCGCCAGTATGGCTGCATCGATCTCGCCGCGACTGACCATGTCGACCAGCACATGGGACTGGTCCTCGACAATCTTCAGCTGGAATTCGGGATATCGTTGCTTCAGCACCGGCAATAACCTTGGCAACAAGTAGGGACAGATGGTCGGAATCACGCCGATCGTCATCGGAAAGCTCAACACCTCTCTCTGGCTCTTGACCAGCTGCTCCAGATCCTCGACCTGCAGCATGATGTTGCGCGCCTTCTCCAGTACCTGCTTGCCGACAGCCGTTACCAGGACTTTCTTGTTGTCCCTCTCGAAAATCTGCACACCTAGTTGCTTCTCCAGTTCAAGCAACGCCGTGCTGAGTGCGGACTGGCTGATATTGCTCAGTTCAGCCGCTTTTTTGAAATGCAGCGTTTTCTCTACCGCGAGGGCATATGCGAGTTGCTTGAAGGAGATCATATGATGGCGGCCCTAACCCATCCCGCCCCAGGCGCGTGGCATCTGCATATTCAAGCGCTCCAGCCCGCCGTTGACGCCGAGTATCTCGCCCGTAACATAGCTGGCGGCAGGCGTGCACAGGTACACGGCGCCAAGCGCGATATCCTCGACCTCGCCCAAACGGCCCATCGGGGTCAGGTCCACCATCATCTGCTCGATCTCCGGTGTGAGTATCGTGTTGAGCGCCTCGGTCTTGGTGGAGCCGACGGCTATGGCATTGACCCGTACCTTCGGCGCAAACTCCTGGGCCAATTCCTGGGTCAGCAGCGACAGCGCCCCCTTGGCCGTGCCATAGGCGGCGAAACAGGGGGCGGGTTTATGACCGGCAATCGAGGAGATATTGAGGATCGCGCCGCCGCCGGCGGATTCGACCATCAGCGGTGCGCAAATGCGCGACAACTCAAAAGCGGTGGACACGTTAAAGCGAAATGCGCCTTCGAACTCGCGCGCCGTTGTCTGCGAGACGGGCTTCGGCGGAAAGCCGCCGGCATTGTTCACCAGGATATCGATCCGGCCGAACTCCCGCATGGCGCAATCCGCCAGGTTCTGTAACTGGGGGAAATCCAGCACGTCGGTCTGCACCACCAGCGCCCGGCGCCCCATTGCCCGGACCTCCTTTGCCACCTCTTCCAGGTCAGCGACCGTGCGCGCGCCGATCACCACGTCGGCGCCCACTTCGGCAAAGGCTTTTGCGATAGCGGCGCCGATACCTTTTCCAGCGCCGGTGATGACGGCGACTTTTCCATCGAGCCTGAAGCGGTCAAATAGCGTCACAAGTTACTCCTCGAAATTGATCAGGAAAATGCACCGGCAATCGGATGCGAGACTGGAACACGGGCGCTTATTGCAGGTTGCGCTCAATAAAATCCAGCAGGGGGCCGACCACCCGATTGCTCTCGTCGTCATCCGCTGTGATGATATCCACATGGCTGTAACCCTCCGAGATATACACCTCGAAGCCGCCGCTGACACCGCCGAAGGTCGGGAATGCCTCGCTCGGATTTGCCCTGTCCAGCACGCGCTGCGTCATGCCGTCACAGCTGGGTGCGGAGCAGGTGGCGATGGCGTCGGCGAAACCCAGGAAAACCCCTGGCACAGTGGTCAGCCCGTTGCTGCCGCCAAAACCAATAACCGGTATGTCGATCGCCGCACCGTAGGTACGGTTATCGATATCGCTGCGGCCGCGCCCGAGCGGTGGCGGCGCGGACAAGGGGGTGGTATCCAGACCGAGTCCCGCGGTGACACCCAGGCCGGAAGAAGGATAGTACCAATCGAGGAAATTGGTCGCCCCGCGGTACCACAATGGCAGCATTCGGCCCTCCAGGTCCGTGGATTCCACCTCCTGCCCCCAGGGGCGTCGACTGTCTGCCAGCGTCTGCGGGGCCGGGCCGTTATCCGCCAGGGCTTCTGCCGGCAGGGTCTCCCCTTTGCTCAACCAGGTTCCAACTCCATCTACCACCGGACCTTCAAAACCCACAGAGGTGGCGAGAAAGCTTGCGGCGGCTGCTGCTGCGCCGTCATCGTCTATAAATTTGCCCAGCAGGGTAATCGAGGAGGCTGGGGTGTCTCCCAAAAGGAAAGTTAAAATGTTCAGCTCAGGCACTTTCTCTATCGCACTGTTTCCGGGGATATCGTTGATGTCACGCTGCAGCAGAGCGGGTACCGAATCTTCATTGAGGCCTGCATCCAGCGCATTGACTTCGGCCGCGGCGAACAGTTCCGTGGACAGCAGGCCGGGTACCTCGGAGAAAGCGCGCACCGGCTGGACACAGGATGTGTTGGCGAATGCCTGGCAATCAGCCGCTGCGGTGTCGGTCGTACAGGCGGTTTGGCCATCGATGCAGCGCGGCAGCTGGTCGCGCACCGCGCCGTACAGACCGCCGTCAAAGCGCGCCTCAATTAAGTCGAGCGTCGCTTCACTGGGCGCTGCCGATGGCTGGCTGGCCCCGCCGCCCTCCAGCAGTATCAGTCCGCGCAGTTTCCCGTACCCCGGGTCAGCTTCGCCGCCCGCCAGATTGAAATCCGTCGCGGCATAGCGGGCTACGAAGCCGGTGCCCGCGGAGTGGCCGCCGAGGAACACGTTGCCGCCGCGCGCGGCGCTGCGGGCCGCTTCCACTACCGCGTCGATGTCCTGCGAGTGAACCAGTGGGGTCCACTGGGCCATGAAGGCCGTATCGTCGTTGCTATTGTAGAAAATGACCCGCCGGTTGGGGCCGTCTACCAGTGGCTGGCTCAGCTCCATCCCGAGCGCGTCGCCGAACAGGAAGTCCAGGCCCACCAGCGGATCCTTCTGGTCTTCAGCGATGTCCAGGCCTATCGTGTCCTCCAGTTGATTCGAACGGCGATCAAAGGCCCACACCTCCAATACCAGGTTCCCCTCCGTCACCGCGCGCCGCAACAGGTTTTCCGCAAGCAGGTAGAAACCCGATGCCCCGCCTTCAAACCCGGGAACGAGCACGATAATAGCGTCGGGTTGGTTACCGTCCTTGTCTGACAGGAAGTAGCGGGTATATCGCGCCTTATTCAGGTTGATCCCGGCTGAACCAAACTGGCGCAGGAGTTTTTCGTTCTCCACCACCACTCCCGGTGTGCCCGGGGTAAATGCGGGGGTGGCTCTGCTGGGAATATCAAAAGTGGTTTGGGAAAATATACTGGCCGGTGGTTCCGGCGTGGGAACGGGGATAACCTTGTTGTTGTTACTGCCATCGGCGCAGCCAAGTAAAAAGGTCGGTAGCAGGAACCAGCAGGAAATTCTTGAAAAAACGCGCATGGAAAACAAGAGTCCAGTGATTTTGAGGAGCAACAGTTTTACGCTATCGGCAGTAAAAAGGCCAGCAGCGCGCAAATACAACTGCAAAACGCGCGCGGGATTGCCCTGGGCCGGTAAAGCAGGGCATGCTGCACGCGGCAATCCTGGGGAGTCAACTTCATGACATTTCGATCGTGCTGGCAGGTACTCGCCGCAGGCTTCGTTCTCATGGCGGGCTCGGCCTTTCCTGCTGGCGCACCGGTTTACGCGGCGGATCTGGCGGCGGAGGCGCGCCGACTGGTCGGCGCGGGCCAGGGCGTGCAGGTTGAGACCGCAGACGGTCGGGTACTTGTCTCCGAAGCAGGCTCGCGCGCGGTTCATCCCGCCTCGGTTTCAAAGATACCGACGACCCTTGCGCTCCTGCGAGCGCTCGGCCCTGATTACCGCTTCGAGACGCACTTCCTGGCGGGCGGACCGATCCGGTCGGGCACGATCGAAGGGCCGCTCGTCGTGCGCGCAAGCGGTGACCCGTATTTCGTCGATGAGAACGCGCTCCTCGCCCTGGGCGCACTGCGGCAGCTTGGGATCCGCGAGGTGAGGGGCGACCTCGTTGTCGAGGGAGGGCTCCTCTTCAACTGGAAAGCCGACACGCTCGCCCCGCGCTTGCAGCGGGCCCTCGAAGGCGGCGTTGCCGCCGCTGCCTGGCAGGCCGTTAACGCGGTGCAGAGTCCCGGGAATGCGGCTAACGCCGGGATCCCGCGCCTGCGCTTCGCGCCATCGCCAGTGGGTGTAACAGGAAACGAGATTCCCCTCATCACCCACCGGTCCCAGCCCGTTCGCTATATGCTGAAGGCGCTGAATGGCTACTCGAACAACATTTTCGCCCCCTTTGCCAAAGCCGCCGGTGGCATCCTGGCCGTCCAGGAGCAGGTAAGGCAAGCACTGCCGGCGAACTATCGCGAGGAACTCGTGCTTGGCGATGGCGCTGGTGCCCATGCGGCGAACCGCATGAGCCCGCGCGCGACCGTGGTGATCCTCCGGGCTCTGGAGGCCGAGCTCGCGACCCACGGCCTCGACCTCACGAGCGTCATGCCTGTCGCCGGCATCGATGAAGGCACAATGAAGAAGCGCCTCGAGGGCCCGAACGGCCAGGGCATCGTCGTCGCCAAGACGGGAACTTACGGCGACTATGGCGCGTGTGCGCTCGCCGGGGCGCTGCGCACCAATAATGGGCTTGTCTATTTTGCAATCCTGAACCGCGGGGTCCCGATTGAGGAGGCGCGGCGGCGCCAGGATGCCTACGTTCGCGTCCTGATAGCCGAGCTCGGGGCCCTGCCCTGGAGCTATCAGCGTGACGATGCCCCCGCATTCACCCGGGCCGAGGTCATGATCGCAGGCGAAGGCACGGCTGCAGGTATCCACTTTGGCGCGGTGGTCCGATGACGCCCAATCACGGTATACAATGCCCATGAGCAGCGCGCTCAAACTCGCCAAATGGTACTGACCTGGCGTTTCCCGGTGTCGTTTTGGAGCTTGAGATGGGCAGCAGAAAGAAAGTAGTAATAATCGGCGCTAATTTTGCCGGCCTCGCCTGCTCGATGAAGCTGTCGTCCCGATTTGATGTGACTGTGATTGACCGTTCGGCCTGCTTCGAATTCTTACCGAACATTCATGAGTTAATCTCGGGGGTTAAAACCCCGGCGATTTTGCGCCTTGACCGGGCTCGAATCCTGCGTCGCCTGGGACACCGCTTTGTACAGGATACGGTGTCAGGCATTGATGCCAGAAAGGCAGTGGTCAGAACGGCAGCAGGCGACACCTTTGATTTTGAAGCCTGTGTTGTCGCTGTGGGTGGCATCAATAACTCCTTCGGTATCCAGGGAGTGAATGATTTCGCTTTTCCATTCAAGTCTGTCGACGACTGCGCGCGAATAAAAAGCCAGCTCGACACGCTGGCCGCCACGGGTAAAGGTATGTCGCTGGTCATAGTGGGCGGCGGGCTGGAGGGTGTCGAGGCACTGGGCGAGATTCTGCGGGGCTATCGTCACCTGCCAAATCTCGCCGTACACCTGGTCGAGGGCGGCGACGTACTGTTGCCGGGTGGCGCACCCGCTCTGGGCAGTGAGATTCTGCGAAAATGTCAAAACCACCCCGTGACATTTCACTTCGGAGCCAGGGTCAAGTCGGTAACTAAAGCCAGGGTAAGGCTCGCATCGGGCAAGGTTTTGAAATCCGATCTCACCCTGTGGACGGGTGGGGCCGCTCCATCGCCTTTACTGTTCAAAAGCGGACTTTCTGATAGCCCGCGGGCGTGGGCTGCGGTAAAGACGTCGCTGCAAAGCCGGTCTTTTGACAATATCTTCGTCATTGGCGATGCGGCAGATTTACCGGTTCGCGCGAGCAAACAGGCTTATCATGCACTCGATATGGGCGCCCATGCAGCAACCAATGTAACGCGTTTCCTGGCGGATTCGCCGCTGAAGCCGTTCAAGCCCGGCCCCGAGATCAGCCTGATCTCACTGGGTGATATCGACACCTACCTCGTACTGGGGCAATGGGTCTTTGCCGGTGCCGCCCTTGCACCGGCCAAAGAACTTATCTTCCAGGCCAACATGGCGAGGCTGGACCCGCCCCTCCAGATTTCCGCGGCACTTGAACTCAAGGCACGTTACTGGCAGGGAATACGCGAATTGACAGTGCCGTCGGTGTGGCCGCCGTCGGCCCTTTTGCGCCTGGCAGATCTGCGCAGATTGGCGTGATAAAAGTAAAAGAACTACGGGGTGTATGCTGATTGGGCTCTTTCACACCGCGAGCCACAGCACTCCCCTGCGGACCAGCCATTTTCGCAACTCATCGACACCAAACGTCAGGCATGGCGCCAGCAGGATCAGGCTCCACACCCAGCCTGGCGGCGGCGCGGTGATAAAGATCCGTTGTAATGGCGGCACATACAGTACCGTTAGAATGAATGCCAGCTCGAGCGCAATGCCGCACAGTATCCAGGCATTCGGCCGCAGCAGGTATGGGAGCGCGCTCTGCCGGTTGGTGCGACAGGCGAGTACGTTGCCGACCTGGCAAAAAATTATCGTGGCCAGGAAGGCACCTGTCGCTTGCCCGTAGAGCAGTGAATCTGTCGAAAGCGGCTGCGCCCACTGCCAACCACCTGCATCCAGTACCAGAAAAAACGCCAGGAATGACAGCGCCGCCTCGGTCGGGCCGATGATCCCATAGCTGCGCAAGAATGTGCGGCCACCGACGAGTCGATCGTCAGGGGAACGCGGCGGACGCGACATGACGTCCGACTCTGGCGGTTCATTACCCAGCCCGATGGCCGGCAGCATATCGGTAATCAGGTCGATCGCCAGAATCCCCACGACGGTGATCGGCAGTGGTATAGGCAGCAGTACCCAGGCGAGGAAGGGTAATACCTCCGGAATATTGCTCGCCAGTACGTAGGTGGCAAACTTGCGGATATTGTCATAGACGGCGCGGCCCTCCTCGACCGCCCTGACAATGGTGGCGAAGTTGTCATCCAGCAGGATGATATCGGATGCTTCCTTGGCGACATCGGTGCCGCGTTGCCCCATCGCAATCCCGATATCGGCCCGTTTCAGGGCGGGCGCATCGTTTACACCGTCCCCAGTGACCGCGACGACTTCGTTTAACGCCTTGAACGCCTCGACGAGGATAAGCTTCTGTTCCGGCGCGATGCGGGCGAACACGAGCTGGTCGTCCCGCAGGGTTTCGAGTAGTTCTTCCCGACCCATTTGCTCGAGCTGATTTCCCTCGATGACCCGCGGCCGTTCGACGATTCCGAGCTTTTTTGCTATATAGGCTACGGTCTCGGCCTTGTCGCCGCTCATTACCACGATACGGATGCCGGCACTGCGGCAGGCGGCCACCGCGGCGGGTACTTCCGCCCGCGGCGGATCGACCATTGCCACCAGGCCGACAAATACCATTTCCTGCTCCACCTCATTCGGGGTTTCCACCACCTTCGACGCCAGGGCGAGCACCCGCAACCCCTGCGCGGCGTAGTGGGACGCCTGGCTTTCCAGTCGCGCCCGGTCATCACTTCCCAGCTTTCGCACAAGCCCCTCGCTGTGGACATGGCTACAGCGATTGATGACCACCTCGGGCGCACCCTTGACGGTCATGTAGAGCGCGCCCCCCGGAGTACGGTGCGTGGCACGCATTGACTTCAGTTGCGCGTCGAATGGGCGGTTGTGGACCTGTGCAAAGCGCTGCCGGATCCCGCCGTAGCCGCCGTGCTCGTCCACGAATTCCGCCAGGGCCAGCTCGGTGGGATCGCCGTGAAAACTGTGAAGCTCACCATTGCCGGGGCGCGTTGCGATCACCTCGTTGCACAACGCCATGACCTCCGCAGCGCGGGGGCCGACCGGATGTCGGTCAAAGTTCACCGGGACGCGCAGGTCGATCTCGGCGACGTCCAGGTAGAGCGACTCCACATGCAGTTTGTTGCGGGTCAGGGTGCCGGTCTTGTCGGTGCAGATGACCGTGGTAGAGCCCAGGGTCTCCACCGACAGGATGTGCTTGACAAGCGCGTTGCGCTGGCCCATGCGTACTGACGACTGTGTAAGCGCCAGTGTCACTGTCGGAAGCATCCCTTCGGGCACATTGGCGACAATAATGCCGATGGCGAAGATGAGATTGGTCCAGAACGGGTTACCGATCAGGAAACCGACCAGGAAGAATAGAAACCCGACGCCAAGTGCGATGCGGGTAATACGCCGCACAAAGAATACCAGTTCCTTCTGCATGGGCGTCAGGTCCTGGGTTACGCCCTCGGAGAGTGCGGAGATTGAACCAATCGTGGTGGCCCGCCCGGTGCGGGTCGCGATGACGCGGGCGCTGCCCCTGAGCACCGTGGACCCGGAGCTGACTATGTTCTCCGGTGCAACCCTGCCCTGCAGAGTAGTTTTTATAACCGGTTCCGACTCGCCGCTGATTACGGATTCATCGACGAGCAGTTGATCGCCATCCAGCAGCACGCCATCGACAGAAATCTTGTCCCCTTCCTGCAAAAACAGTATGTCCCCCGGGACTACTTCCTTCGCATCCAACACCAGTTTCGCTCCGGCACGCTGCAGTACCACCTCGCGCGGAATGTATTCGAGAAAGGAGAGCATCAGCTTCTCAACTTTATAGTTCTGCTGGAACGAGACCAGGGCGTTCAACAGAACGACAACAAACAGGGCCGCGCCGATCAGTCGGTAGCCCTCACCCGGGCTGAGATAATCAGCGATCAGAGCGAGGATGGCGGCGGCCATCAAGAGCATCGGAAACAGCGCCGTGAATTCCCTCAGCAGCATGCGCAATGGAGAGCGTGTGCGATGGAAGCGTATCTGGTTCAAGCCGTAACGATGCAGCCCGGCCGATGCCTGCTCCTGGCTCAGGCCGTGCTCCGTGCTGGCCAGCAGGCGCAAGAGCTCGCTTCTGGAAAGGCCAGGGATGTCGGTCATGGGGAGTTCTAAACGTCGGGCATGCGCGAAAACACCCGCTTTCCATCGACCCAGGTTTCTACCACTTTGATGGAGTGGATCTTGTCAGGCGGGGTTGTCGTTATATCCTGCGACAGCACTATAAAATCGGCAAACTTACCCGCTTCCAGCGAGCCCTTGAGTTCCTCGTCGCCCATGCTGGCCGCCGACCAGATCGTCATCACCCGCAGCGCCTCATCAAGGCTCAGCGCCTCTTCGGGCAAGAACACGCTGCCATCCATCACCCCGCGGGTCAACATCGCCTGGATGTGCATGAACGGATTTTCTGTGCCCCGCTGGAAACCGGTCATGTCGGTACCGAATCCAGGCTGCAGTCCGGCTCGGACCATGGTACGAAACCGGAAAGCTTGCTGACGAGCCACCTCGGGGCCAAGGATCTCCTGGGTGACGCCGGCCAGCGTCCAGACCCAGCCCGGCTGGATATTGGCTTTTACACCCAGGCTGGCCGCACGTTTGAGCACGTTTGGGCCCAGCATGAATTCGCCCAGGTGCTCGATCCGCATCAGTGTCCTGGGGCCGCCCTGACTCTGCGCCTTTTCATATGCGTCGAGCACCATTACGTTGCTGCGATCGCCGGTAGAATGAATGAACATGCCAAGGCCCGCCGTATGGACCCGCGCGGTCAGGGCATCAAGTTCTGCCTGCGTGTTTGTCGCCAGGCCGTGATTGTCTGGCTCACCGGCATAGTGGCCGAAAAGGAACCCGGTCCGCACCGGCACGTCGCCATCGGCCCATATCTTGATCCCGGCAAGGCTATACCAGGCTCGATCAACTGAAGGGGGAAGCTTCAGAGCCGCCAGGTCCTGCGGCAGATGGTGCCCGCCCGAATCCGCGAAGACAACAATGGAATTCCGGATAGGCGGGTGCTTGCCCGACATGGCCAGTTCGCGTACCGCCGGATAGTTCGGCAGCGCCATGATGTTGGTAATCGAGGTATAGCCCAGTGGCAGCATCAGCTGCGGAATATCCTCCATTTCGTACTGCTGGATGAGCTTGTCGGGCAGTCTGATATCCGGGGCCAGCGGCCCGCCTTCGTGGATCACCCCGGTGGGATTTCCATCACCATCGAGCTCTATCAATGCCCCGCGCTGCCTGGCCTGGCCGGGCTTGACGCCCATTCTGGCAAGCCCGGCGGTATTAACCACCCAGGTATGCGGGCCATTGAGGTAGAGCACGGGATGGTCCCCTCCGGCTGCATCGAGTTCTGCCCGGGTCGGCATTCGCTTTTCCGGAAAATTGAGCGGATTGCCGGAGGAACCGGCGACAGTCACCCAATCACCTGCGGGTGTCTCCAGAGCTCTCGCACGCGTGGCTGCAAGCAGCGCCGCAAGTGATGGCATTACCGAATAGTGCGCATCGAGGTAGCTCTTCATTCGGATCGCTACCTGCGGATGAACATGCCCGTCGATGAAACCTGGCAAAACCGTTTGTCCGCCCAAGTCCACCATCCGGGTATTGTGGTCGCGCCAGATCTCTTTAGTAGCTTCGTACCCCACTGCGACGATCTTCCCCTCACGCACGGCTAAGGCCTGAACCACGCTGCCGCGCTCATCCATGGTCAGAAACTTGCCGTTGAACAGGATCAGGTCGGCCGCTGCGGGCCTGGCCTGGCCCGCCATGGTGCTGCTGCACAACAGTGCCAGTAATGCCGCGCCCAACATCCTGAGCTCGTGTGAGAATCTATTCTTTGTCATCACCCTGTCATCACTGTTTCCGAATGCACCGCCCGCACTCACATCGTCCCCGGCGCAAGCGGAGGCGGAGGAAAGGCGAGGCCGTCGGTCACTGCAGCAGGGCTGCCAGCCGTCGCGGCTGTGTAGATCGCATTGCCCGCTGGCGAGAACGCAATCCAGCGCGCAAGCAGTAATACCCCAATGAGCACGCATATGCCCCAAAGCCAGGCCCGGTGCGGACGGCCGCGCACGCGCCAGTCCCGAATCATGCCTGCAAGCGGAAATATCAGAGCCAACAAGCAGGCAGTTTCGAACGCATAGGGCCTCAGGAGGGGCATGGGAATCAGGCGCCCGAATCCGGGGCCCATCAGCATGACAAAAGCGCCGACCTGAAGCCGCGCGTGCCAATCGGTCTGCTTGCGCAGGACAATCGCCGCGCCCAGCAGCGCTATGAAGCCGATGATAGTCAGGGGATTTGCGATCAGGAAATGCTGCGGTTGGAAGAAGAAGGGCACGCGCCCGGTCTGTACCGCAGCGATGGTCACCAGCGTACCGATAATCAGTATGCCGAACGCCCACACCACAGCCAGCCGTCCGAGCCGCCTGTGCATCACGAGATTTCCACCGGTCCCCAGCCAGGCCTGCGCCAACATAATGGCCAACCATCCCATGAAGACGACCGCGTGGAGATGCACGATTGGGGGTGCGTTGAAGCTTGAGCGACCCATGGCGAGCTGAACCACGAAGGCGCAGACAAGCATGGTGGCCATGAGAGTGATACAGGCTCTGAAGAACCGACTGTCATCAGTTAACGGATCGTCGATCGTCGCACTGCTCATGAAATCCCCCTATATTTTCCGCCTGAGGAAATTTGCTCAGGCGCTGACTCCATGAAATGTATAGCCAGGCGTGTCGCTGGTGTGCACCGTGTTTCCAAGCAGGCCGGTGCTGCTCAGCGTTCCGCCGTGCTTTGCCGTGGATTCAGACCATGGCTGGCGCGACTTCTGTGGCGGCACCACTCACTCTCGCCCAGCGATTGGCGCGGAAAAACGTGCCGTAGTCGTTGAAGCGGACACCGTGGGCGCGCAGGATGGGATAAACCTCGCGGGCCGTAAGCTGACGGATGTAGAAGGGATCGCGCACCACGAAGTGGTGGATCGCGTGGGTAGCTCCGAAATTGAAGCAGAACAGGTGCAGAGGCGCGAGCCACCAGGCTGTCCAGACCTGGGTTTGCTGGATTATATTGCCCGGCTCTACATCACCGTAGTAGTGCATATTGCTGCTGACAAAATGCAGGCAGAAGACCCGCAGAAAATTTGGCAACAGAAGTGTCACCGCGAGAAAATTGGCGACACCCAGAGCCGGCTGAAGTTGCTGTGGCAGTACAAATTCGTAGCCAAATACAGGCAGTATAAACGTAAGCGAGTAGTATGCTATCAGCGCGTACCACAGGGCATAATGCATCACACCAAGCGGGAAATAGCCGAAAAGGTTTTCGTAAAAAATCGCTTTCTTTTCTTTTGCGGTCGCATTCTTCTGCGCGTCAATGAAAGCGCCCAGCATCTGGAAGGTGGCAATGGGGCGCAACGCAATCGCCAGCAGGTGATCGCCGGTCATCAGCAAACGCCTGAGGCCCCACGTTTCGCCGTTGGTGATAGCGCGTTCCTCCAGGTCACTCTCTGTACCGGAAAGTTTGTGGTGATGCAGATGTAGCCTGCGCCGAACCCATGGGCTGATCGTGCTTGGCCGGAACAGCCACACGCCTGCCATCATCAGGTTGTGCAGGAAGGTGTTCTTGCGGAAATACATGGAATGGATCAGGTCATGCTCCATTTCGTGCAGCAGCGACATGAAAAATGCAGCGATGAGGATTGTGGCCCATGCCGGCAGAAGGTCGAAGCCGTAAGCCGTGGCCGTGCCGATGATGCCGAGGCAGCTGACGAGAAAGATGGCGAAACCGATGGCGTTGGTGTGGCTGGCGACCCAGGGATTGCGGGCTCGGAAGGCATCTCCCACTGCGAGGATCTCTTTCTGCACCAGTTTGGATTGGGCGAAGCCGTCCATGGCCAGTGTCTGTGCAGCCATTGCACCATTACCGGGGATTTCGGTGATCGCCATACTGATGCCCTCCATAAATTGACGGGGCTCTGCGCGGTTTTCAGGGTCTGGTCGGTGTTGAACAGGGAGTATATTAGGTATCAGGGGGATGTCCAGAGTCGTCTATTTCGACCCGCGCCCCTGCCCCGGGTCAGGGCATAGGGAGTCTCTTATGGCTCCATGTTGCCTTTGTACCTCAGGTATGCTTCTTCCGCCGATAGAGAACTTGCTCTTGACAGGCAGTTATCGGTTTGCAGCTCATGCATTTGCAGCTGGTTCTCCCGTGCCATTTTGAGCTCGCGCAAAATGCTGTTTTCATAGTTGTAATCAATCGGTACCGGTGTTCGTTCACATACGCGCCGATTTTCTTTGGTAGCTGATGCATTTCCCTTTTTGCAAGCCTTGAGCTCGCTACCGGTAAGTCCTTCACAGCTAACGAAATTTTCTGGTACAGCGACGGAAACAATCTGGCAAGTCTCATAGACGCGATACCCGGTCGCCAATAGATTCTGCTTCTCCGTTATCTGTGCGTTGAGATCGGCCAAAGACCGTTTCCTCTGGCGATATCCAATGGTGGCGCTGCAAACATTTTCGGCCCGTTGATCAGGGCTCATCGCATGGAAGTCTTCCATGGTCGTACAGGAAACAAGCAAGAGTAGCAAAGAGGCAAAGTACGTCCTGTTCATCGTTTGCTCGCTCAATAGGGTGTCCATCGTGGTGGGCAGGATCACATGAATTGTGCCCGGCTGCAGCTCGCCACTGATCCGCAACTGCTCCCTGCGCGTAAACCTGCGAGTGATCCTAGCAGGAAGAGAGAATGAGGTCAGTTTTTGGTTCATTATTGGTTACTTTGCTTGTGCTGAGCGGCTCGGCCCATGGGGCCGGTCGCCTGGACATCGTAAAAGTCAAAACCGGGATACTGCCCGGTGGAGGATTCTATAGTTTGTATCAGGTAGATTGCCTGGACGAACGTACTGGCGCTATCGCCAGCCTGGACAGGAAGAGGCGCTGGTGCACTTTGCATGAGGGCGACATGATTTGTTCCTCCAGCCGGCAGGAGGCGTCTTTCAAAGCATGTTCAACAAATGCATTGGCCGCTTCAGAATACAACTCAGCTGTGGTTGTAAACGAGTAGTGCCGCAGGGGCGTTGCTCCTCTCAATGACGCGGCCAGTGGACACGCCGGCTCGCGCACTCGCCGAGTCTTGCCCCTCCATGTTTCCCTGATATACTTTTCGGCATGAACGCTGCCCCCCTGCTTGTCGTCGGCGAGCCAGAACATGCCGACTCTCAGGATCCTGACAGTCGAGGCTTGATATCCGGATCACTATTCTTCACTGTTCCAACTCATTGCGGATCGGGTGAGCGGCCCGATCTCACGGGAGCCGCCCCATGAGTGCGTGGATGTTTGTCGTCGTCGGCATTCTCATCCTCATCAATGCACTTTACGTCGCAGCAGAGTTCGCCATTGTGGGTGCACGCGCCAGTCGGGTCGAACATTTCGCCCGACTGGGTAAGCACCTTGCTGTAGCTATCTTGCCCATCGTCAAGGACGCCGCGCGAATAGACCGCTACATCGCCACCTGCCAGATCGGGATCACGCTCTCCAGCCTTATCCTTGGGGCCTTCGGGCAGGCGACCATAGGCGTGGCGCTCGGTGCCCTCCTGGTCACTTTGGGGATGGAGACCATTGCTGCCTATGCGCTGGCAGCGACCATCGTGCTGGTAGTCCTGACCTCAACCCAGGTCGTGCTCGGTGAGCTGATTCCAAAGACGGTGGCGCTCCAGTATCCGGTCGGGACAGCCATGTACACCTATCTGCCGATGCATTGGTCACAGATATTCTTTGCACCCTTTATCGCCGTGCTCAACGGTAGTGGAAACATGATCCTGAAGCGGTTGGGGATCGACCCGGATGTCAGTCATCGGCACGTCCATTCGCCGGATGAGATCGAGTTACTGATTCGCGAAAGTAGTAAGGGCGGTATCCTGGAGGTGAAAGCGAGCAAGCGCCTGCGCGAGGTGCTGCGCCTGAGCCGCCATACGGTGCGTCAGCTGATGGTGCCGCGGCGGCAGATAGCAAGCCTTGACCTGGCTGCGCCACTGGACCAGCTCCTGGGCGAGATCGATGCGTCGCCATACACCCGTCTGGTAGTCCACCGGGGTGGGCTCGATAACGTGCGCGGCTTCATCCACGTGAAAGATGTGGCGATTGCCACTGCAAGCGGTCTTGAAGTACGGTCACTGGAGGCACTGGTTCGCCCCATCCTGGCGTTTCCCAACCGGTTGACTTTGGACCAGGCGCTGGGACAGATGCGTGATCGACGCGCTCGCATTGCCCTGGTAGTCAACGAGTATGGTGACATTCATGGCCTCATCAGCCTCGAGGATATCGTTCGCGCACTGATCGGCGATCCTTCCGACGAGTTCAAGTCCAACACGGAGTTCGTCCCGGAGCAACTCGACCAGGATCGTTGGCGCCTGCCTGGGCGCCTGCCGCTCGACGAGGTAATTGACTGGGCCCGCCTGTACACCGACCAGGGCATTTGGGGTGCCAGCCACGCCGAGACCCTCGCCGGATGGTTGTTGGAGCAGCTCGGAACCATCCCGCAGCAGGGCGATGCCCTGGAGTTGGCCGGCTTTGCACTCGAGATCGAGAAGATGGATGGGCCTGCGATCGTATCCGTTATTGTGCGTATCGTCGGCAATGCATCGGAGAGCGATGATGGATGAGCTCTTGATAGTCCTGGTCGTGGTGTTGGTC
The DNA here is from genome assembly GCA_041307045.1 of Halioglobus sp. GTDB lineage: Bacteria > Pseudomonadota > Gammaproteobacteria > Pseudomonadales > Halieaceae > JARRPM01. Next base: position 5,742 of record JBFZEF010000205.1, on the reverse strand, counting down.
CTTGTCGCCCTCAACGGACTCTTTGTCGCCGCCGAGTTCGCTATCATCGGCGCTTCACGTGCCGCAATGACCGCACGTGCCGAGGCCGGTGACCCCCTGGCCCGGCGGCTTGTCCATATCCTCGACGATCCGGCACGACTCGACCGCTATGTCGCCACTGCACAGCTTGGCATCACCTTCGCAAGCCTGGGGCTCGGTATGTACGGTGAGCACACCCTGGCTGGTTTTTTCACTCAATGGCTTCTTCTCGCGGGCTTCGCTGGCCTGGGCGCCCTCGTGACGGCGCACGGGCTGGCGTCGGTACTTGCCATCCTGGCGATCACTTACCTGCATATCGTCCTGGGTGAAATGATCCCCAAGTCGCTTGCGCTTACCCGGTCGATCAAGGTCGCGATCTGGGTAACCCCACCCATGCTGCTGTTCGGCACAGTTCTCTATCCATTGGTGCGAGTGCTCAACCTGACAGGCAATTTCCTGCTTGGCCTCGTCGGCTTCAAACGCGGGCGCAGTGCGGGCCATTATCTGGCGCAGGACGAGCTGGAGTCGCTCGCCCGCGAGAGTCAGGAGAGCGGCCTGTTGAGCGAGGAAAGCGGTCGCATCTTCCTCGAGCTCGCCGATTTCAACGAGATCGCTGCTGTAGAGGCGATGGTGCCCCGGGTTCGCACCAGCGGGATTCCGGTCGGTGCGACCGATGCCATGCTCCGCGATATCCTGCAGCGACATCGCCACACCCGTTACCCTGTCTACGAGGGCAGCCTCGACCAGATCATCGGCACCATCCACGTCAAGGATTTGATGAGGCTGATACGCGCAGGCGCGGGCCTGGATCCCGCCGCGATCCGCGAAACTGCTTACCTGCCCGAAACGGCAACCCTGGATGATGTCCTGATCGCAATGAATCGCGTGCACAACCAGATGGTCGTTGTGATGGACGAGCACGGCGGTACGGCTGGCATCCTCACCATCGAAGACATCTGCGCTGAGGCGGTCGGGGATATCGAGGAGGGTGTTGATGATGTCCCCGATATCCTGGCGGTCGGCAGCGCCAGCTACCAGGTTCAGGGGACGGTGCGCCTTGACACCCTCGGCGATCTCATCGGGCGCGAACTCGAGCACCCCGAGATCGATACTGTCTCCGGGCTTATCCTGAGCGAGCTGGGCCGACCGGCCGTGTTCGGCGATGCCGTTGAGTGGAACGGGGTGCGCTTCGAGGTCAGTGGTGTCTATGGCCGGGGTGTTCGCCAGGCGACCCTGGTCCTCGATGTACCCACCGGTGCCGCCGATCGGGAATAATGATAAGGGTGTATTCGAGGCGGCAGGGGGGCGGTAGAGGCCATCAGAAAAGAGCCAGCCCACCGTCCGGAAAAGCCTTGAGGCCGGGCAGTGCGGCAGCCAGCTCTCCCGGGCCGAGGCCGTACCAGGTTCCCAGCGGAGCGGCCAGTTGTTCAACCGATACACCGGGGATGAGCCGTCCGTTGCCAGAGTCCTGGCTGTGACCCAGTTCGGCGGGCGGGATATCGCCGTAGATATCGCCGCCACGCACCCCGCCGCCTACCACAAAGTGGTGGGCACCCCAGCCGTGATCTGTGCCATCGCCGTTGATTGTCAGGGTGCGGCCGAAATCGGAGGCGGTAAAGGTGGTGACATTGGATTCGATTCCCATTTCCTGGGTGGCTGAGAAAAGGGCAGCGATCGAGTCGCTGATATCGCGTTGCAGTGCGGGCAGGGTGGCTGCCTGGTTGGCGTGGGTGTCGAAGCCGCCCAGGCCGACGAAAAACACCTGTCTGCTTGCCCCGAGTTGGTCTCGCACAGAGATTGTCCGCGCCACCGCGCCCAGTTGCGCGCCCAGTTGGCTCGCGGGGAACCGGGTGGAGAGTGGGGGGGCAGTGCGCAGCGCGCTTGCCAGCAGATCGTTGGCATCGAAAGACACCCTGCTCAGCTTGACGACGTCCCGCTCGAACAGATTGGCGCGATTTTCGCCTGCTGATGTGAAGTGATCCCTGAATATCGGACCCAGCGCTGGCGGCACGCCAGTGCCGATACGGTCGAGCAGGAATACTGAGGATACGCCATCGGTGCCTATCTGGTAAGGCCCCACCTGTTCACCGGACAAGAAGACCGTGTTACCGAACACGGAAATCTGCGAGAAAATGTTCTCCACGTTGGCGCCGCCCGCTGCCGCCACGTCGCCAAAGCGTCCCCCCCAACCCAGCTGTGCGCCCTCCGGCGCAAAAGACATCCAGGTGGATTGCTGGTCGTTGTGTGAAAACAGTCGAGCGGGAACAGCCGCGCTGCTGGAGAGGAAGGCGGCCCTGTTCGTGGGAGCCAGCAGTGGCCCGATGTTCCCGACTATCGCGGCGTCGCGCCGGGCGAACAGGCTGTGTAAAGCCGCCATCTCAGGGGGTAGGGCAAATTGCCGGCCGCCAAAATTACTCAAGGGCGCCAGCGGCAGCAGGGCGGAGCGAGATCGGCTGGAGCCACCCGGGTTTGCGTTGTAGCCCGCAAGCAGTGTGCTTCTCAGCGAGGCCCAGCTGTTGTAGGAGGCGGTGTCGTAGGGCAGCACGGTGTCGTGACAGTCCATACCGCCGAACAGGAAAACGCAGACCAGCGCCCTGTACCCGCCAGTGTCCATCGCCTGGGCATTCATGCTGGCGAGGGAGCCCAGCAGGGAGCTGCCGGAGAGTGCCAGCGGCGCTGCCGCAGAGAGTTTCAGAAAGTGTCGTCGAGTTTGCATACTGTGATCCTGGCTGAATTGGGTTAGCGCAACACGATGTATTCGGGGGAGGTCATAACCATGATGCTCGCCAGTTGCGCGCGGGCCAGGCGTCCCTCCTGGGTATTGGCGCCAATCTGCGCCAGCGCCTGGGTGATCCTGTCCCGGGTTTCGGCATGCAGGGTGCCGTGGGTGAGCAGCAGGTCCAGGTGGTCCAGCAGCGCTTGTGGGTCAGGCGACAGTGCCGCCTCTGTCTCGTAGTCCGCAAGGTAAGCGCGAGCTGCGTTCGGGTTCGCCTGTGGCGAGCGCCCCAGTGCGTACACTGTGATGAAGTTGGTATAGCCCATGACACTGCTGGCGTTCGCGATCTGCAGTTCGGGCGCCGTCAACTGTGCCGCCCCTGTCTCAGTGCCCGGTGCGACGTAACCCGGCCGGTAGAAATTGAATACGGATGAGGAGCGGTACGGGTGCTGCCCGAGGGCGCCCGGATCGCTGGTGTCCCTCAACAGGAGTTCATTTGCAGCGACAGCACTGTTGACCTCAAATGCCCGCGCCCAATGGGTAAAGCGCAGCACCGGCTCGCGCAGCTTGCCAAAAGCGGCGTTGTCCAGCGAAGCGTCTGACCTGGCCTCGCTGTCAAACAGGATTGCCGCCAGGGTCGCCGCCAGGTCGCCCCGTTCGCCTGTGCCGACTTCCGAGCCCCCGGGCAGGGTGAAGGCCCCGCGATCAAAAGCCGCGGCAACCCGCCCAACGTAGGCGGAAGACGGCGCACTGGTTACAAAGCGCTGAATCAGCTGCCGGGACAGGAAGGGGCCCGTATTGGGATGCGCAAAAATCGCGTCCAGGGCCAGATCGATGCTTTCCTCGCCGCCAGTGTCAGCCGGGATGATGGTACCCATGAACTCTTTCTGCTCTTTGGAATGGAACTGATCGAACATCTGGAGGGGTCGGTAATACGCCTCGAAAGGCAGCAGCTGCAGCGGTGTGTTGAAAGGCGTGCCGCTCAGGCTGAGCCCGGTAAACACTTTTGCCAGGCCGGTGATGTCGTCGTTGTCGAACAGTTCTATTGCCTGTCCGTCCGGGCCGGTTGCCGGGGTGCCGTCGGGCTCCAGCTCTACCAGTCCGACTGTGAACAACTGCAATACTTCACGGGCGTAGTTCTCATCCGGTACGCGCCCAGTGGCCGGGTCGGCTTTCTGGTTACGCAGGTAGGTGAGGTATACCGCCATAGCAGGTGAGTAGGTTACGGCCTCGATTAAATCGCGGAAATTGCCGAAAGCGCCGGCGGTCAGGACGTCCATATAGGCCGCCACGGTCTGTGGTACCTGCCCCAGGTCGCCCAGGCTGGATACCACCAGTATCTGCGAGAGGGCGTAGGACATGCGCTGCCTCAGCTGGTCCTCACCCGCGATCGATTTTTCCCAGAATGAGTCAGATGCTTTGTAGACAAGACCGGGTAGCAGGATGCCCCGGTCATCGCGGAAATTGCCATCGCCGGGAAAGCTGTCCAGCACGTCGTCCAGGTGCAGCGAGGCAGGCATTGCCAGTTGCTCAATGAGCCAGGCCTCCGGCCCTGTGGCGACCACGTCCTCGATCGCTTGCATGGCTGGTCCGAAGGTTGCCTGGCTGAGAAACCTGGACGCCTGTGGCGCGGTCATCACCACCGGCTGGGGGGTGGGCTCCGGCTCGGGGGTGGGCTGCGGCCCGGGCGTTGGGCTGATCTGTGGTACAGGCGGGGTGCCGGGGCTGGCGCTACCGCCACCACCGCCGCCGCAGGCGACCAGGGCCAGGCTGAACAGTGCCAGCAACAGGTTTCGGGGCAGGGTGAGTCTGTACGTGATCATATGGTTCTCTGGGCTGTTTCAAGTAAGGGGCGTACCAAGGCCGCGGCTGATATATCGCAAGCACTTGAAAATATCGCTGCTGGAGTTCACTTTCAAAGCAAAAACTGTAAAAAAATGTAATTATGGCCCTGGACTGCTGGATCACCTGAGCTGGATAGTATGGGCCCTTGGGACCGGCACCCCCGCACCAATCGGCACATGCCGGCCTGCAGCTCGATGTGCCGCCATCCACAACTGGAGGTTCACGATGCGCCGTCTGTTGCTGGTGCTCCTGCTGGTTCTGTCATTCCCCGCTGCGGCCTGGGCCGTGCCCCCTGCAGTCTCCGTTCCGCCGCCACCCCCGAGCGAAAAACGGCCCGTAAAAGACTTTATCCACGGTGTGGAGGTCATCGACGACTACCGCTGGCTGGAAGGGGACAATTCCAACCCCGACCAGATGGGCAAGATGAATGAGGAGGTCAGCTCCTGGACTGACGCGCAGAATGAACGCACCCGCGCCGTGCTCGACAATTTGCCAGGACGCAGGGCGCTTGAGGACCGGCTGCGCGACCTCATGGAGATTGGCTCGGTTTCCGCCCCCGCGATGCGCGGCAACCGTTATTTCTACACCAGGCGCGAGGGCAATCAGAACCAGCCGCGCATCTTTGTGCGTGAGGGGTACAACGGCGAGCCCCGCCTCCTGCTCGACCCCGTCGCGGTGGACCCCTCCGGTCTTACGGCTCTCGGCGGGCTTGCACCTTCCCGGGACGGCAAGTTTCTCGGCTTCGGACTGCACCGCGCTGGCGATGAGAATACTACGATCTATGTGATGAACGTGGATTCCGGTGTCTGGCTCACCGACCAGATCGACGGTAAGGCGAGCTTCATCGAGTGGATGCCTGACAACTCGGGCTTCTTCTACAGGCGGCTCGCCGACGTCAAGAACCCGTACTCCGCGCAGATCAAGTTCCACGTGCTGGGCACGCACCCGGGCCAGGACAAGCTGCTGTTTCGCCAGTACACCAGGAAAGAGAACGAGCAACTCGCCACCACCTGGGGCCCTGGCGCGACGGTGAGCCGGGACGGGCGCTGGATGGTGATCACGTACTGGACCAGCACATCTTCCAACGATCTATGGGTGATCGACCTTGACCAGTGGCGCAAGGACGGCACGTTCCACAAGCAAGAGATCAAAGTCGGCGCGCC
>JBFZEF010000201.1:0-12286 GCA_041307045.1 Halioglobus sp. | reverse complement strand
GTGTGCTCTTCCGATCTAGCGCCTCCTCGGCCTTGTGCCGGCTGTTGTTGTTTTCACTGATGTGGGCGACCACCAGGTGACCGGCGCGGGCGCCGCCGAGCTGGCGCAGCAGGTCTGCTGCCTGGGTGTTATTGAGATGCCCCCAGTCCCCGCCCACCCGCCGTTTCAGGGCCGGTGGATAGCTGCCGCCGAGCAGCATCGGCAGGTCGTGATTGAATTCCAGCAGCAGGCTGTGGCAGGGACTGAAACTGTTCGCCACATGGGAGGTTACACTGCCAAGGTCCGTGAGTATGCCGAGGGTCTGCTCCTCCCAGGACAACAGAAACTGGCAGGGTTCCGCCGCATCGTGGGGCACCGTTACGGCCCTGACCTCGAGGCAGCCGATACTGAAACAGTCCTCGGAGTTAAAACGGTGCAAGTGGTGGCTGCCGTCGCAGCGGCCGGTCCCGGCTGTACCGTGGCTGAGATAGACAGGAACGCCGAAGCGGCGCGACAGCGCCGCCACTCCGGCTGAGTGATCGGAGTGTTCATGGGTCACCAGGATCGCGTCCAGTTGCTCCGGTCGAACCCCAAGGCGCTCCATCCGGCGGACGGTTTCCCGCAGGGAAAACCCGCAGTCAACCATCAGCAGGGTGTCGCCGGCCCGGACCAGGGTGGCGTTGCCCTTGCTGCCGGAACCGAGCGAAGCGAATCGCACTAGTCGATATTGCCCTTGATCAGCGCCAGCAGGGCCTGCTCTTCCCGCTCAGTCATGAGCGCGGGCTCATCCCCCTCCGCGGAGGCCTGCTGGTCGATCCTGATCGTCACGTCGCGGGCATCGAGAGATTCCACCGATACCACAAACTGCTGGTTGATCATGGGATCTTCATCATCGCCCCAGAGCCAGTCGAACCAGCCCTTCTCTTCCTCGGTCTGGATTCCGAGAAAGCGCACATAGTACTTGCCGGCGCTGCGGTCGCGGTCGGTGATTTCGAAATTGGACTCCTCGATGGCGCGACCCACGGACGCCCAGGCCCGGTCGTAAGGTAGGCTCAGGCGCAGGTAAATATCGCCATCGGCGCCCTCCTGCATGGCGATCTTGCCCTCGGCGTTGATCGCCTGGTCCGCGATCATGGACACGGGAGTCGAGTCCGCGCTGTTGGCGATGAACTGCGAAACCGCCTGCAGCATCTCCTTTTCCTGCGCCAGGTCAGTCGAGGTTTCGGGCCAGCTGTCCACATCGCCGGCCTGGCTCATCTGCAGGACATGCAGTTCGCTGGTGCCACGCTGCACCCCCTGGTCGATGCGAAACCGGAAGCGGCTGGCCATGGACTGACCTTCCAGGCTCACCCATGAGGTCTCGATGATGCCGGCGTTCGCATCCACCCGCGCAACGGCTATCTGCGAAGCGGCCAGGAACGCGCGCACCTGTGGCCAGACCTGGCCCGGGGCGTTATTGACCAGCGTCCAGGTCTCATCCCCCAGGCTCTGTATCTTCACCTGCTCGTCCTCGGAGGCGGCATCCAGCGGCGCAGGCCGGGGCACTTCGAATTTGCCGGCCGCCAGGATCGTGTCGCTGATGGGGGGGATTGGATACATTTCGCCCGCAAACGCCTCACTTTCACCATCGGCCACGCGGATGGGCGGCACCTCGCGGGCCTTCTTGTAATCGTTGGACTTATCCCTGAACACGCCTTCGTCGCCGAACAGGTAACCACAGCCGGTGGAGCACGAAAAAAGCACCGGGATCAATATCAACTTCAGCAATTTGGCCGGATTTTCCATCAGATTCCCGCGGCCTCCAGAGCCGCCTGTACCTGTTGCCGATAAGCTTCATCGAGTGGTGTGAGTGGCAGCCGTATACCCTCTTCTATCAAACCCAGCTGCTGCAGGGCCCACTTCACCGGGATGGGATTGGCCTCGACGAACAGTGCGCGGTTGAGGGGTGTCAGGGCTGCATTGATGACCGCAGCGCCGGCGCGATCGCCCGCCAACGCCAGGCGACACAACTCAGCCATCCTGGCAGGCGCCACATTCGCGGTGACCGATATATTGCCGTGGCCGCCCGCGAGTATCAGTTCCATTGCGGTGGGGTCATCACCGGAGTATATGGCTATCCTGTCGCCACACAGACTGATCAACTCGCGCCCCCTGGCAAGATCACCGGTGGCGTCCTTGATGCCGACGATATGCTCCAGCCCGGCAAGTCGCGCCACGGTGTCATTGCTCATATCGACGCAAGTTCTCCCGGGAACATTGTAAAGTATCTGGGGCACGTCGACTGCGGCGGCTATCGCCTTGAAGTGTTCATACAACCCGCGCTGGGTGGGTCGGTTGTAATAGGGAGTGACCAGCAGGCAGGCCGTCGCGCCCGCCGCCGCCGCCGCCCGGGTCAGGTCGATCGCTTCCCAGGTGGAATTGGAACCGGTGCCCGCCACGACTGGCAGCCGCCCGCGCATGTAATCGACGCAGTGGCGGATCACCGCGCAGTGCTCCTCGACGCTGAGGGTGGCACTCTCGCCGGTGGTTCCCACTGCCCCGATCGCCGCAGTACCCGCCGCAAGGTGCAGGTCGAGCAGTCGCTCCAGGGCGGCCCAATCCACGCTGCCATCAGCATGCATGGGGGTAACCAGGGCGACGATACTGCCGGTAATCATTCGCTTTCTCCGAAATTGGCGCGGCTCACGGGACCCTGTTCTGACGCAGGCCGGCGGAAGTCCGCCATTATCCATGACAACGGCCGTAAGACAACCAGATTGGGCTAAAATGAAATGCGCTAGAATGCCCTGGCCGCCAGGCGCAGCCTCAGGCACCCCGCGCCGCGCAGGCACTGGTATTTTACAACAAGGGAGGTTGATCACCATGAGACTGACGAGAAGAGCGGGTTCATTTGCGGTCGCGGTCGCGGCACTGCTGCTGGCCGCGACGGCGACCGCCCAGAGCGCCGCTAGGATCGGCGAACTGTCCACCCTGGACCGACAATACATGACCCAGCAGCGGGATTTGCTCCAGGACCTGGCTGCGCAGGAGCTGGGGCGCAGGTTCAGCGGCGAGAAGGGCAACGACCTGCAGATTCTGCAGTTGCTGCTGGACAAGCGGCTGGTGAAACCTGACCAGACCCGGGAGTTGCAGGCCATGGGCGTGGTCATGGGTGATCTGCTGGCTGCGGAGCTCGACATGCACTGGGTCATCTACGAGGACGCCCAGGGTCGCAGCCGGGCGCTGCGCTACCAGGAAAGCGACGAGTACCTGTTTCCGGTGACCATGATTTCCAGGCGCCAGGAGGCCGGCAGCGACACCCCGGTGGTCGAGATTTACCAGAAGGCTTATGACACCATCGCAGCGGTGAAACCACCGGCGCCTTTTCAGTGACACCGCCCGCGGTCGTGGCCTTTCGCAGCCCGAGCCTTTAAACTCGGGCGCTCATTCACCGACTGTTGACTGCAATGAGCGATCCGCCCGCCGGCTTCAGGCTTGTCCAGGAGAATGACGAGGATGCCCTGCTGGTGCTCTCGGGCGCCTGGGTGCAGGGTTCAAACGCGGGCGACTTCGCCGCCCTCGGCGCCCAGCTGCGCGCGGGCACCGTTACCCGGTTGCGCCTGGACGGTGAGGCCCTGCTGCAGTGGGATTCCACCCTGACGGCCTTCCTGCTGCAATGTCACGATTATTGCGCGGCCGCGGGAATAGAACTCACGACCCGCAACCTTCCCCCCGGTGCGGCCAGGCTGCTGGCGCTGGCAACCACAGTGCCGCCGCGCCAACAAGCCGCCGGGCCCAGGGGCAACTGGCTGGCGGGACTGAACCCCCTGAACGCGCTGCGCAACATCGCACAGATCCTGCGGGAGTCGCTGGCCTTCACCGGCGAGGTCAGCATCGCCCTGGCCCGGCTGGTGACGGGCAAATCGAATACCCGCTTCCAGGATTTCCGCCACTTCGTCTACCAGGCGGGCCCCCAGGCCCTGGGTATCATCAGCCTTACCAGTGTGCTGGTGGGCATGATCCTGGCCTACCTCGGTGCGGTGCAGCTGCAGCAGTTCGGTGCCGGGGTCTATGTGGCCAACCTGGTGAGCATCGGCATCCTGCGGGAGATGGGCGTGTTGATGACGGCAGTAGTCATGGCCGGCCGCACCGGCGCCGCCTATGCGGCGCAGCTCGGCACCATGCAGACCAACCAGGAGATAGACGCCATCACCACCATGGGGGTTTCCCCGGTCGAGTTCCTGGTGATTCCCCGCATGCTCGCCCTGCTGCTGGTGATGCCGCTGCTCACCCTGTATGCCAACCTGCTGGGCATCGTAGGGGGTGGCGTGGTGGCAGGGGGAATGGGCATCAGTCCCCTGCAATACATCAGCCAGACCGAGAATGCGCTGGCTATCAACCACCTGGCCGTAGGCCTGATCAAGAGCCTCGTCTTCGCCGTGCTGATCGCCGTGGCCGGTTGTCGCGCCGGCATCAATTCGGGCAGGAGTTCCGCCGCCGTAGGGGATGCGGCCACGGCGGCGGTCGTCACCGCCATCGTCTACCTGATCGTCGCCGACGCGGGCATCAACATTCTCTGCCAGCAGCTGCGCATATGAACAGCAACGCCGCCCCAGAGGCCCATATCAGCGTCCGCGGGCTCACCATGGCCTACGGCTCCTTCGTCATCCAGCGCGACCTCAGCTTCGATGTTCGCCGCGGCGATATCTTCGTGATCATGGGCGGCAGTGGTTGCGGCAAGAGCACGCTGCTCAAGCACATGCTGGGCCTGATCGAGCCGGCTGCGGGCGAGATACTCTACAGCGGCGAGAATTTTACCCGCGCCGGCGCGCAGCAACGGGATGCGATTCGCCGGCGCTGGGGCATCACCTACCAGACGGGTGGCATGTTCAGCGCCATGACCCTGGCGGAAAACGTCGCGCTGCCGCTACAGCTCTACAGCGACTACAGCCCGGACGAGATCGCCGACATCGTTGCCTACAAGCTGGCGCTGGTGGGGCTTGCGGGCTACCAGGCTTTCTATCCGGCCGAAATCAGCGGGGGAATGCTCAAGCGGGCCGCGCTGGCGCGGGCGATCGCGCTGGACCCGGAGATACTGTTTTTTGACGAACCCTCCGCGGGGCTCGACCCGATCAGTTCGAGGCTGCTGGATGACCTGATATACGAGCTGAAGGAATCCACCGGGGCCACCGTAGTCATTGTCACCCACGAGCTCCCGAGTATCTTCGCCATCGCCACCAATTCCGTTTACCTGGACGCCGCCAGTCGCACCATGATCGACTGCGGCGACCCGGCCTGGCTGCGAGACCACAGCGAACAGGCGGTAGTAAGGGAATTTCTCACCCGGGGCGGCAGCCCTGCAAAAACAACAGCAGCACGGAGTTCGCAACATGAGTGAGAAACCTCATGCCATAGCCATCGGGGCGTTTATTCTCGGCGCCCTGTTGATAGGCTTCACGATCGTGATGTTCGCCCTCGGCACCAACTTCGGCCAGTCGCGCGAAACCGTGGTGATGGTTTTCGACGGTTCGGTCAAAGGTCTGAATATAGGCGCTCCCGTCGCCATCCGAGGGGTGCAGATAGGACAGGTGACCGCGATCGAACTGATGTTGGACGCCGACAACCTGGACCTGATCATGCTGGTGGAGGCCCAATTGAGCGGCGAGACTATCAAGCGCCTGGGCGGTGATACCAAGGCTGTCACCGACCAGCTGATCGCCCGCGGCCTGCGCGCCCAGCTCAGGACCCAGAGCCTGCTCACCGGCCTGCTTTACATCCAGCTGGACTTCCGTCCCGACAAGCCGCCGGTGCTGGCACAGATCGACACGGAATACACCCAGATTCCCACCATCCCCACCGACCTGGAACTGCTGGCCCGGCAGGTGGAGGAGATCGACCTGGCGGCACTGGCCGGCAAGCTGGAAGGCACTATTGACGGGCTCAACGCCTTTGTGACCAGCCCGGCCTTCCAGACCCTGCCGGCAAACCTGGAGGAAAGCCTGGACTCACTCACCGCCCTCAGCAATGAGCTCAGGGGTCAGGTGGCCGCTTCCGGACCGAAACTCGACGGTGTGCTCGACGGGGCGTCCGCCACCCTGGCCGGAGTAAACAAGGAATTGCCCCAGCTCTCCGCCCTCACCCAAAAGAACCTGGATGTGCTAAGCGACGCCATCAAGGCATTTGAAGATACCATGAGGAATATCGACAGCCTGGTGGCGCCGGGTTCCGCCACGGCCTACCAATTGGACAAGGCCCTGCGCGAGCTGACCCTGGCCAGCAGGGCGATACAACAACTCGCCAATATGCTGGATCGGCAACCCGAGGCGCTGCTGCGCGGCAAACAGGAGAATACCCAATGACCAGCACGCTGAAGCGAATTTCCGGCGGCCTCTGCCTGCTGCTGTGCCTCCTGTCCTGCGCCAGCTCACCGCCTAGCAATTTCTACCGGCTCACCCCCGCGGTCGACCATGCCCCGGGCGGCTCCACACCCTCACTCGGCATCGGGCCGGTGGATATTCCCGAGTTCCTCAATCGCAACGCGCTGGTGTACAGCCGCGGCGGCAACCAGTTGCGGCTCGCCGAGTCCGAGCGTTGGGCAGAACCACTGGACGACGGCATCACTCGCGTGCTGGGCCTCAACCTGTCGGCCCTGCTGCAGACAGAATCCCTGCGCTTCTTTCCCTGGGACCTGCGCCAGGCGCCGGATTACGGGGTGCGAATCAATATCCTGGAACTGGATGCCCGTGACGGCCAGGCAATCCTGGTCGCCGATTGGCTGCTGTACCGGCCCGGCAACGGTGCCACTATCACCAGCCGTATCAGCCAGTTCAGGCAAGCGCTGCCGGCTGGGGAATTGCAGGCGGCGCAACTTCCCGTCGCCTACAGCGCCCTGCTGTTCGAGCTGAGCGAAACTATCGCGGCTGCGATCAAGGTCGAAATGCAAAACCCGCCGTGAGGCGGGTTTTGCGGGAAAGTTTTTGCCGTGCCGCTGACTGACTACTGGAAGTTGTAACGGAACTCCATGCCATACATCCGCGGCTCCTCGGTGCGGCCGTAGGAGGGAGAGCCGTCGGAGAATCCCGTCGCCAGTTCTCCGCCGAGGCCGCCCGGATCCACATTGTCCGGTGTCCAGTTGGTGGCGTTGGTGACGAAAGCGGCCACGGTCCAGTCCCGCTCCGGGCTGTTGTAGGCCACCCGGGCGTTGAGCTGCTCGAAGTCGTCGCCGTCCGGGCATTCGCTGAAGGGCGGTTCGGTGAGGCTCCCGGTGGCGGAGAAGTCGCTGATGATCAGCTTGCCATCCACCTCGGTCAGGCCATACACGTCATTGGGCAGGCCCGCCGCCTTGTTGTTGACCACGTAGCTGCAACTGGTGCGCTCCGCGCCGCTGGTAAAATTGTAGGCCAGGGCAAACTGCAGCTCGCTGCCATTGCTGAAATCGAAACTGTAATTGGCGCCGACGGTGTAGTTCAAATCGGGGGATTCCGCGAAGGTCTCGCCGGAGCGGTCGATCACCTGGCAAACCCCGTCTATCACCCGGCGCTCTTCCCGGCGCTCGTAGGTGGCGTCCAGGTAACCGGTATTGAAATACAACTCCAGTGACGGCAGCGCCAGCCAGTTGACGTTGAGCTCAAAGCCATCGCCTTCAACGTCCGAGGTCTCGAACAGGTAGGTTCCGACAGTGGAATCGGGCAGGCACTCCGCCTCGATAAACGCGAGCGACTGGAGGTTGTCGTAGGTATAACTGAATACTGCGGCGTTCATCCTCACCGTGTTGTCCAGCCAGCTGGATTTTATGCCCGCCTCGTAGTTGGTGACCTCCTCCGGGTCGAAGGGTGGGGCGAAAATCTCGCCGGCGCTGTTGAATCCGCCGGCCTTGTACCCCTCCGCGTAGGACAGGTAGAGCATCATCTCCTCCAGGGCCTGCCATTCCAGCACCGCCCGGGGTGTCATCTTGGACCAGTTCTCGTTGGTTTGCAGGAAACCGAGCTCGCCATTGGGATCGTATTTGCCGTTGCCATCGAGCCGGGTTTCGGTAGGAAAGGCGAAGGCGATCACGTAATCGTTGTACCTTACGAAGCGGCCGAACTCCTTGTCGTCCTGGGTATAGCGCACGCCACCAGTGAGGGCGAGGGTATCGGTGATGTCATAGGTAACGTCGGTAAAGCCGGCGTAGGAGCGGTACTTCGCGTTGATGCGAATCTCCTCCCGGTAGCGAATATCGTCCTGCAGCGCCTGGGCGCCGCTGGTCACCGTGCGCTGATTGAACGGGTCGGGGAACTGGGTGAAAGCGAGGTCGATGGGCAGTCCGGGGGGGAAGGCATCGTAGGGCGCGCCGATCTCGCCCTCCGCGATCAATTTATCCAGGGACTGGGGCGACAGGTGGATACCGCTGGTCTGCCTGGCGTGCTCATCGTAGGCGTTGAGGCCGGCAGTCCAGCGCCACTTCGACCCCACTTCCCCATCCAGGCGCAGTTCCTGGCTCAGGGCATCATTCTTCTCCTTGTTAAGGTCGTTGAAAAAGAAGAATAGCTCAGCTGAGCCATCTTTCTCCTCCGGGTTGCGCGTCTCGAAATGGCGGTAGGAGCTGATGGAGGTGAGGGTCGCCCAGTCCATATCGTAAGTCAGGTGGTAGGCGGCGCCCCACAGGTCGCGCTTCTCGGGCAGATCGGAATCGCTGGCCACCTTGTTGAAGCCGCCACCGTTGTCACGCGGGCCCCACACGGCGCTGGAGCGCACCCGCGAGTCCTGGTCGGTCTGGTCGAATTCCAGGCGCAGGTTGGTGTCGAGCTTATCGGTGGGCAGCCAGCGCAGCTGGGTGTTGATGGAGCGGTTGCCCTCCCGCGCCAGGTCATCGCCGTTGGTAACGTTATCGATCCAGCCGTCGCGCTCGTTCCACAGCACGCCGGTGCGAAAATACAGGTTCTCCGCCAGCGGCACATTGGCCACCCCATCGAGCTGGTAGCGGTTGTAATCGCCCACCGTGGCCCGGGCCCAGCCGTACAGCTCCTCGTCGGGTTTGTTGGTCACGTACTGGATGGCGCCGGCGGCGGCATTGCGGCCGAACAGGGTGCCCTGGGGTCCGTTGAGGATTTCGACCCGGGCGATGTCGTTGAAGGCCACCTTGGAGCCGCCGGAGCGGCCGATATAGACACCGTCCTGGTAGACGCCCACCGCCGGGTCGGCGCCGATGCCGAAGTCGCTGGTGCCGATGCCGCGAATGGAGTAGCTGGGCTGGTTGGCGGCCTGGGAAATCGAGACGTTGGGCGTGAATATCCCCAGGTCGCCGATGTCGGTCGCCGACAGGTTGGTGATCTGTTCCGCGCCGAAAGCCTGCACCGCGATCGGCACGTCCTGCAGCCCCTGCTCGCGTTTCTGGGCGGTGACGATCACCTCTTCCAGCGCCTGGGCGAGGGCGCCGTGGTGGGTCAGGGTGAGGCTGGCGGCCAGTGCGGCCAGTACGGAACGACGCAGTGCGATGGCGTGTGTGCGTTGCATGGAATCCCCAGAGTGAGCGTTCAAGTAAATTATTGGAATTGCGAACCGCGGCATTTTTTTTGTTCCGCCCGGGCAATATGCCCGATCGCCCGGCTGCAGACAATAGCCCGCCCGGGGCAGCCTCCTCAGGCGGCGCGCAATTCGACCACCTCGCCCATGCCGGCCAGCAGCGCCGGGTCCTTGTTGCGGGCATTGCCCACTGCCCGGGGCAGCGCCTGCAGGCGCAGGGTCTGCTTGAGTTCGCTGCGAAACAGGGGGTCGCAGGCCTCGATGGCGTGGCTGCAGTCGAGCCAGCGCTCGCACTCATCGTAGGCCAGGAGCACGGGCATGCGTCGGTGCCAGGGCGCAAACGAAGGCGCCGCCGCCGTGGTGACCAGGGTGCAGGACAGCAGCGGTTCCGCCCCGCCCTCCCACACATCCCACAGGGCGGCGACCGCGAGCGCACCCGCCTCGTTGCTGATGAGCCAGGGTTGCTTCACGGCACCCTCCTGGCGCCACTCGATAAAACTGCTCATGGGAACGATGCCGCGCCGTGACCTGAAGGGGCCGCGAAAGGCCGGGCTGCTGCCCAGGGTTTCGCAGCGGGCGTTGAACATCGAATACTTCTGGTCGACCTCCTGCGCCCAGGAGGGCGTAAGCCACCAGCGCGCGGACGCCAGCTCCCGCTCGCCCGCCGGGTCGCGCACCAGGGCAACCTGCTCGGTGGGCGCGATATTCACCGCGCCGGGCAGTTTGAGGTCAATACCAAGGTCCCGCAGCAGTTGCTGCAGCCCGGGACTGTCGATCACATTGAATCGCCCACACATCACACACCGCCTGCTCTGCCGCGCCAGGTCTGCCATAGTAAACCCCCGGGGCCCGGCGGCCCATGCCGGGAGGCCACCGTGGAGGAATTCTTGCCTGGGTCTACCGGCCGAGAGTACTCTGGGCGCCGATCTGGCAGCGGAGACCAACATGAGTGACAAACCCCTGGCACCGGCCATTGCAGGCTGGCACACCATGGCACAGGAGCCGCACCTGATCGGCAGCCAGTGCAGCCACTGCAACACCTATTTTTTCCCGCCCCAGTACCAGTACTGCCGCAATCCCGCCTGCGACAGCACGGATTTTCACGAGGTTCCGCTGAGCCGGACCGGGCGTATCTGGAGTTATACCAACGCCTGCTACAAACCCCCCGCGCCCTTCGTGGCGGCGGAGCCCTTCGAGCCCTACGCTATCGCCGGGGTGGAGCTGGAGCAAGAGCAGATGGTGGTGCTGGGCCAGGTAGTCAAAGGTGTGACCGTGGCCGACCTGAAGGTGGGCATGCCGATGGAGATGGTGCTGGAAACCCTGCACGAGACCGATGCCGACATCAAGGTCACCTGGAAGTGGCGGCCCCTGGCGTCCGCTGTCAAGCCTGCGACGGGAGCGTAAAGCCATGGCCAATGAAATCGCGATTATCGGCGCCGGCATGCACCCCTGGGGTAAATGGGGCCACAACTTCGTCCAGTACGGCGTGGCCGCCGCCCGCGAGGCCCTGGCGGACGCCGGCATACCCTGGCGGGACGTCCGCTTCGTCTCCGGCGGCGCGACGGTGCGCTGCGGCTACCCCGGTTACGTCGCCGGCGCCACCTTCGCCCAGGCCCTGGGCTGGCAGGGGGCTGAGGTCAACACCTCCTACGCCGCCTGCGCCTCCGGCTCCCAGGCCCTGGCGGCGGCGCGCAACAAGATCCTGGCGGGGGCCTGTGAGGTCGCCCTGGTGGTGGGGGCGGACACCACACCCAAGGGTTTCCTGGCGCCGGCCGGTGGTTACCGCCCGGACGACCCGGACTGGGTGCGCTTCTACCTGGGGATCACCAATCCCACCTATTTCGCCCTCTACGCCCGCCGCCGCATGGACCTGTACGGCGACACCCTGGAGGACTTCGCTGCAGTAAAGGTGAAAAACTCCAGGATCGGCGCCAAGAACCCCCGCGCCCGCTACCGCAAGTGCTTCAGCGCGGAAGACGTGGCGGCCTCGGCCATGGTGGCCGACCCCCTGCGCCTGATGGATATCTGCGCCACCAGCGACGGCGGCGCCGCCCTGATCGTGTGCAGCCTGGACTACGCCCGCCGCATCGGCAAGGCGGATGCGCCGCGGGTGGCGGCCATCTCCACCGTCACCCCCACCTTCGCCAGCGGCGTGGTGGAGATGCCGGATATCGCCACCGACTCGGCGGCGGCGGACGGGGTGCAAGCGCTCAGCTACCGCTCCTCCATCCCCCTGAAAGCCTACGAGGAGGCGGGCATCGATCCCCGGGACGTCAGCCTGGCGGAGGTCTACGACCTCTCCACCGCGCTGGAGCTCGACTGGATCGAGGACCTGTGTCTCACCCCCAGGGGCGAGGCGGCCGCCGCCCTGCGCCGGGGCGATACGGCGATCGGCGGCAGAATACCGGTCAACGTCTCCGGCGGCCTCGCCTGCTTCGGCGAGGCGGTCCCGGCCCAGGCCATCGCCCAGGTCTGCGAGCTCACCTGGCAGTTGCGCGGTGAAGCCGGCGACCGCCAGGTCAAAGGCGCCAAGGTCGGCATCACCGCCAACCAGGGCCTGTTCGGCCACGGCAGTTCGGTGATCGTCAAGAAATAGGTTGGCGCCTGGAGTGCGAGACTAGCGGATAGTTTTTAAGGTTTCGCAGTCTCCGCAGCCGTGCGCACTGAGACCTGTTGCAGGTAGGCGATGAGATCCGCCCGCCGGGCGGGGTCGGGCACGCCGGCGCTCATCATGCTGGTGCCGGGGGTGGCCGCCATCGGGTTTTCCAGCCAGGCGTAGAGCAGGGCCGGGGTCCACACGAACCGGGCGGCCTGCAGCGGCTCC
>JBFZEF010000200.1:0-3746 GCA_041307045.1 Halioglobus sp. | reverse complement strand
ACGTGAACGCCGTGACCTGGATGAGTAGCGGTCCGTTGCGGGCGCTAAGCAGGAATAGACCCAGGACGAACAAGATATGGTCGAGGCCCTGCGGAAGGATGTGCGTGAACCCGAGCGCTGTGTACGAGAGAATGACGTCCACCAGCGTGCGTTGACTGAATCCCTCGCCTAGCGTGTAGGGTGCGCTCTGCTGGCCCGCCAGGAGCCACACGGCATCGCTGCGATCAGCCTCGTCGACGCGCAGCACGCTGCCGCCGTAGCGCGCGGGATAGCTGAAGGTGACCTCGCTGGCGCCCGCCGGGACATTGCCGACCAGAAGCAACGTCGTGCGACGCGAGAACTCCAGGTCGCCCACCGGCGGCACCTTGACCCCGATGAGCTCAGGATGAACAGGCGAACCATCGAAGGCCAGCCGAATGCCCTCCAGGTACCTGGGGGCCTGTGTCTCGATTTGCCTGCGCAGTTCATCCGGTGGTAGCGCTCGCAGTCGGTTGTACTGCGCGATGCGGGGGGAAGGGTCGGCGTCGGCAGCCAGCTCACCGATCCCTGCCAGCACTGCCTCCATGTTGGTAACGATGGCAAGCAGGTACTGATCCTCCGGCAGCTGATATTGCCCGCTGTGCCCGATCACCAGATGCGCTACCGCCGGTCGCATCTCCTCGCCGGTACCGGGACGGAAACGCTCAGGTTCTGTCCAAAGGTCGTGGGCCGACACGACCACCGGGGCCAGCAGAACCAATGGCGCAAGGAGCCATCCCCAGGTGCGAAAGCCCACCTACTTTTCCGCAGTGCTCCCGGGCTTGTAGTCCGTGCCGTATTTGCTGTTGAAGTCCCGGTAGATTTTCATCACCACCGGGAGGTAGGCAGGCTCCACGCCGGAGCGGGTCAGCTCGGTGGTGGTGTAGCTTTCAGGATCGCCAGGTATCTTGGGGAGCTCCGACGCCTGCATGACGTGCCATGGATTGGGCACAGCCATGCGGTTGCGAATGCTCTCTTTGGTGACGTTCCAGACCATGAAGTCGTCTGCCAGGTCGAGGGGCCCATCATAGTATTCCCGGATGCCGTCGCGGATCATGAACAGGGCCGAAATATCGGTGGGCAGGTGGTAGGCAATGGCCAGCCTTGGTCGCGTGATATCCATGACCTTGCCGAAACCCTGGGGCGGGGTGTGGACTCGCGTCCCGACGTTCAGGGCCTCCAGCGGTGTGAAGTGGGCATTGGCGATCAGCCCTTCCACCGGATAGAACGCCTCGTGAATGGCGACGTCCACGCCCTTGGTGTGCTCGCACCACCATTTGTTCGGCATGGTGTCGCTGGAGTAAGCCATCCTGAGCCCATTCCATTCCAGAATGAAGCTCACCGACTGGTCGCCGTGGAGGGCCGGGATGCTGCGCACGATCACGCCATTCTCGTTATAGATGATCTGGTTTATGCCGGTCCAATCGAATTCGTTGACCTCCAGTTCGGGCGTGCCCATGAGCGCGCCGCGCATGGCACTCTCCCAGCCGTACATGGCTTTCATGTTTTCCATCGCGGCCTTCATGCCCCACTCGGGCTTCACTCCGCTGGGCCCCCACACGCGCAGCTTGCTCCGTCCCTGGTTGACGGCTCGGGTGAAATAAAAGGACGGCAGATCCCCGACGTGATCCAGGTGTAGATGCCCGATGAAGACTTTGTCAAGCTTGTCGTAAGGAACATCCAGCGAAGCCAGGCGTTCGGCAGAGCCTGAGCCCATGTCGAAAACGAAGTTGTCGCCGTTGCCTAGCTGCACCAGAAAGCAGGCGGCCGCCTGCTTCAGGCGCGGTACCGGGTTGCCTGTGCCGCAGGCGACGATGCGCATTTCGTCTGGCGCCAGCTCCTCGGTGCCGGGGAAGTAGACCGTCCGCTGCCCCGGCTTCGTAACCACTGCTGCCTCTGCTGCTTCTGCCTCCGGGCGCAGCAGCGGCAGCGATCCTTGCGGGGCAGCGCTGAGCCAGCCGCGGTTGACAATGACTAACGCGAGCGCGATGGCCAAAGCCCACCCCAGGATGGTGATGATCAGGATGCCGCGTCCACGCATGAGTTCCTCCTTATTGGGTAGTACATGCAGTGATTTATCCAGAGCTTCGTTTGCTTTGCTGCAAGGCGCCTCCGGGTACTAAAATCATATTAAAGGCCATTAGTCCGCTGTGTATAGATTTGGATCAACACTTGAGTTCCCCGGTCGCCCCCGGGTACGCTTGGCGACACGGCGGCCGGCGAGTTTGCAGTCAGCCGATAACCTGGCTCTGCGGACCGGCTCCGGCGCGGAGCGACAGCCGCAGGAGCTTGCAGAAGGTGATAGACGAATGAATCCAGGCAAGACAGCAATCCGTGCCTTTTTGGTCTTTATACTGCTTTTTGCGGTCGCCTGGGCCTGGCTGTTCAGCTACCCGGCACCACCGGTTGACCCCGCCTGGATGTTGGCCCCGGACAGGGATAGTCCCCCGGGGGCAGTTACCGTGCGCTACAGCGGCACTGCCACCCTGTTGTTCTCTGACGGCGAAACCAGCTGGATGACCGACGGCTGGTTCACCCGGCCCGGGCCGTTGCAGACAATGTTTGGCAGGATTCAACCGGATATGGCGGCCATTGACCTCGGTCTGGCGAAGAATGCTGTCAGCCGTCTCGCGGCGGTTATTCCCATGCACTCCCACTACGACCACGCCATGGATTCGCCCGAGGTCGCGCGACGCACCGGAGCGACAGTGTTCGGCTCGCAGGCGACCGCCAATATTGCGCGCGGTTGGGGCTTGCCCGAAGCGCAGATCCGGATTCTGCACAGCGGGCAACCGGTAGTCCTGGGCGCTTTCACCATCACGCCACTGGCCTCTCGGCATTTCCAGTTTCCCGACCCGGAAATGGTCGCGACCATGCTCACGGATTCGGAAATTCCCGAGCCACTGGTGCCACCAGTATCCGCTTTTGATTACAAACTGGGCGAGGCCTGGGTATTGCATGTGTCCCACCCCAAGGGCAGTTTCCTGATAGTCGGCAGCGCCGGCTTCATCCCGGGCCAGTTGGCGGGGATGGACGTGGATGTGGTGTTTCTGGGTGTGGGCGGCCTCGGTTCCCAGACGGCGGACTATCGCACGCAGTTCTGGTCAGAAACGGTTGGGCGAATATCGCCCGAACGCATAATTCCGATTCACTGGGACAGCCTTACCGGGCCTTTGGACAGCCCCATGACCGGCGAAATTCGTATCGCCGGTTTTCTTTCCCGCGGAGCGGACGAAACGCTCGCCTTCCTCAAGGCGAGAGCGGCGGAGAATTCAGCCGTGACCTTGCAGACACTGCCGCGCTTTGAGGAAGTGATTCTGTTCCCGTGAATACGACGGAGCAGGACGATTCAGGGTGCGCCGATGCCGGACGAGCGCGCCCGCTGTTTGATCAGGTCGGCATCCGGCGGCAGCAGAAAGCCGGCAGCCACGGCTGCATCCGCAGCCCTGTCGATGGCATCCACATAAGTGGCCTGGTCGGGGTAGAGCCTCGCCAGCGTCGCCTGATCAAACAGGGCGGTGGTGCCGTACAGCCGACAAAAGGAATCGCCCCGCTGGCCCAGCCCTGACAGAACGGCCACCGGAGCATCCACATAGGGTGTTCTGATGCCGCCCTTTGCATTGCCGAACTCATCCAGCTCGAAGGCCGTACCATCACTGTTCAGGTTCAAGCGCGGTGCACTTGGGGGCGCCTGACCATTTGCGATCCACCGATCCAGCGTCGCAATC
>JBFZEF010000199.1:0-7029 GCA_041307045.1 Halioglobus sp. | reverse complement strand
GTGTGGGCCGGCAGCTGCAAGAGCTGGTACAAACGCCCCGACGGCGAGATCGCCTCACTCTACCCTTACAGTGCCAGGACCTACCTGAAAGATCACCGCAAGCTGGAAACCGGCGACTTCGTGTTGCGCCAGGCCGGTTAGCCCGCGCCGCTGCCGCCTGTCGACGCCGGCGCCGCACAGCCCAGCAGCCGCTCCACTGTGCTGCGCAGGCGCTGCAGGTCTGCGGGCTCTGACAGGCGATGATCGCCGTTCTTCACCAGCAACACCTCCACATCGGGACTGCGGATTTTTTCCGCCAGCAGCAGGGCGAGCTGCCAGGGTACGTCTTCATCGCGCTGGCCCTGGATCAGGCTGACGCCAACATCGATGCCAATTTCCCTGTCCAGCAAGAGGTGGGCAGCGCCCTCCTCCAGCAGCTGGCGGCCGATACGGTAGGGCTCGCCAGCGTCATAGCAGTTGGGCAGGTCCGCATAGCCGCTCGCGGCCAGCTGGCGCTGTTGCTGCTGTGTCAGCCTGCCCCGCAGGCGCTCGGTGAAGTCCGGCGCGGCGGCCAGGCCCAGCAGCGCGCACACCCGGCCGGGCCGCTGCAGAGCGACCAGCAGCATGATCCAGCCGCCCATCGAGGACCCGACCACCAGCTGGGGGCCCGACGTCACGCTGTCGAGTATGGCGAGGGTATCGTCGCGCCACTGGCCGATACAGCCCTCTTCCACCCTGCCGCCGGACTCACCGTGGCCGCTGTAATCAAAGCGGGTGAATTGCCGGCCCCGCTCGCGGCACCACTGTTCAAGGGCCAGTGCCTTGACGCCCTGCATATTCGAATTGAACCCGGGGCAAAACAGTATGCCCGGTGTGACACCGGGTGTGTGGCGGAAGGCAAGTCGAGCGCGGCCCGGCACCGATAAAAATTCAGTCCCGTCAGCCACTACCCCTGTGCGCTTCAGGCTGCGGCCACGACACCGCCGTCGAGGACGACGGTATGGCCCACAACCCAGGCTGATGCCCGCGAGCAGAGGTAGATCGCGGTACCCGCAGCATCCTCAGCGTTGCCAATACGGCCTCGCGGGTAGGTCCCGGCCATTTCATCGGCAGCATCCGCCCAGTGCGCTGTCATCTTGCTGGGGAAGTGGCCGGGGGCAATCGCATTCACATTGATATGCTGCCGCGCCAGGTCGGCGCCAAGGTGGCGCGTCAGGTGATGCACCGCGGCCTTGCTGGCGGAGTATGAGTAGTTGTCCATATGCGGGTGGGTAATACCATTCATCGAGCCGATGTTGATCACCCGGGCCGGGTCCTCGGCATTGCCCGCGGCGCGCAGCACCGGCAGCAACTCGCGGGTGAGGAAGAAAAGGGATTTGACATTGAGGTCCATCACCTTGTCCCAACCGCTCTCAGGAAACTCGTCGATGGGTGCTCCCCAACTGGCGCCCGCATTGTTGACCAGGATATGCAGCCGGCTCTCGCGTTCCCTGATGGCGGCGGCAAATGCGTTCACTCCCTCCAGGCTGGCCAGGTTCGAGGGCAGCGCGATGCATTGGCCAAGCGTGGATAACTCCTCGGCGGTGGCCTTCAACTCCTCCAGCTTGCGCGCGGTGATATAGGTCTTCACCCCGTTTTCGACAAAACCCCTGGCGATCATGGCGCCGATGCCGCGGGACCCGCCGGTGACGACGGCAACCTTGCCGGCAATATCAAAAAGATTCTTCATACTCAGACCTCTGTCGCGGTAGATGTATTGTTGTGCTGGTGACTTGTGGTGGCGCCCGCCGCCGCAAACGCACGCAGCACCACGGCGCGGGTCTCGGCGGGATCGATCACCGCATCGATTTCAAGGTGGGCGGCGGCCTCGGTTGCCTTGCCCACATCGTACATGCGGCCCAGCAGGTGCTGGAACATTGCCTCCCGCGCCGCCGGGTCCGCCTCCGCTTCCAGTTCCTTGCGAAAGCCGAGGCGCACCGCGCCTTCCAGACCCATACCACCGAACTCGCCGGTAGGCCAGGAGGCCGCGTACACCGGGCGCAGGAAACTGCCGCCGGTCATTGCCATGGCGCCCAGCCCGTAACCCTTGCGCAGGAAGATGGCCACTATGGGTACGGTCATGGCGGCACCGGCCAGGAACAGGGCGGACATACTGCGCACCGCACCCTGCCGCTCGCTGTCGGGCCCCACCATGAAGCCCGGGGTGTCAGTCAGCGACAACACCGGCAGGCGCAGGGCGTTACATATGCGGAGGAAACGGGCTGCTTTCTCCGCCGATTGTGAGTCCACCGCCCCACCCAACTGCTGGCAGTCGTTGGCTATCAGGGCCACAGGCCTGCCCTCGAGGCGGATGAAGCCGGTAATAATGCCGCGGCCAAAAATGCGCTGCAATTCGAGGAAGGAGCCGGAGTCGGCAATGGTCTCAATAACTCGTCGCACCGGGTATGCCCAGCGCCGGTCCCGGGGCACGATGTCCCGCAGGGTTTCCTGACCAGCCACATGCCAGTCCTGCACCGGCCCCTGGAAATAGGACAGCAGCTGCCGGGCCAGCGCGGTGGCGTGGGCCTCATCCTGGGCGACGATATCGACCACGCCGTTTTTTTCCTGCACCTCGATCGGGCCGATCTCTGTAGGATCGAATTTTCCCAGGCCGCCACCCTCGATCATGGCGGGCCCTGCCATCCCGATCCAGGAGTTGCGAGTGGCTATGGTGAAGTCGGCGCAGCCGAACAGGGCCGCGTTGCCGGCAAAGCAATAGCCGTTGTTGACAGCGATGCGCGGCACCTTGCCGCTGAGGCCGGCCCAGGTGCTGAAAGAGCGAACATTGAGGCCCGCAATCTGGGTCAGTACGTCGGTATCCCCGGGGCGACCACCGCCGCCCTCGGTATACATGACCACCGGCAGGGAGTTCTCCGCGGCCAGCTCGCAGAGGCGATCGAGCTTCTTGTGGTGAAAAAAGCCCTGGGTACCCGCCAGCACCGAATAGTCGTTGACGATCACCGCCGCCCTGCCCCGCCCGGCGCCGACCTGGCCCGCATTGATGGTGCAGGTCCCGGTAATGATACCGTCCCCGGCGGTACTCGACTGTAGTTCCTCGTAGTCGCGGCGACTGCGCTGGGCCGCCACCGCAAGCTGGCCGTATTCGAGGAAGGAGCCCGGATCGACCAGGTCCTCCAGATTTTCCCGGGCGGTGCGATAGCCCCTGCTCTGGCGTTTGGCCCGGGCCTCCTGCCGGTGTCCGTCCAGGGTGCGGGCCAGGCGCTCCCGCCACGCCACCAGCTCGGGCCGGTTATTGTCATCCATCGCTCACTCCCAGGCTGTGAGGCATCACTCTTTAGCGCAAACACAGCCGCAAACACGGCGCAGCGCAATCGCAAGCGCGGGCTGCTATCGGCCCTGCCAGCGCGGCGGCCGTTTCTCCATGAATGCCGCAATGCCCTCGGCCGCGTCCGCGCTGGTCACGCAAAAATGCTGCAGCCTGGCCTCAGTGGAGATGGTGTCTCCCACCGAAGCTTCGGTAGCGGCATTGAGGCTCTGCTTGGCATAGCGCAGGGCAAGCGGAGATTTGGCGGCGAGT
Source organism: Halioglobus sp. (assembly GCA_041307045.1). GTDB lineage: Bacteria > Pseudomonadota > Gammaproteobacteria > Pseudomonadales > Halieaceae > JARRPM01. Next base: position 3,473 of record JBFZEF010000199.1, on the reverse strand, counting down.
TCCCGGGCCCAGGCCCGCGCGTGCGCCATCAGCTCGGCTGCGGGTACCACGCGATTGCACAGTCCCCAGTCCAGGCATTTCTGCGCCCGCACTTTCTCACCGGACACGATCACCTCATAAGCCCGCTGCCGGCCGAGCGTGCGCACCAGGTGCCAGGTGGCGCCGCCGTCGGGCACCAGTCCGATGGCGGCAAAAGCCTGGTAAAGATAGGCGTCGTCCGCCATTACGCTGAGGTCGCAGTTCATGGCGAAGGCGCTGCCAATCCCGGCGGCGGCGCCGTTGACCGCGGCAATCCAGGGCTTCGGCGCACTGTTCATCTCCAGCAGGATGGGCTTGTACTCGCCATTGAGCTGGTCCTCCACCCTGAAGGTTGCCGCGCTCTCCGCTGTCTCGGCCAGGTCCGCCCCGGCGCAGAAGGCGCGGCCGGCCCCGGTCAGTATCACCACGCGTACAGCGGGATCCTCGTTTACCTCCCGCACGGCCTGGCGCAACTCGCGGCGCAGTTGGGCATCGAAGGCATTGAGGCTCGCGGGACGGTTGAGCGAGACCACGGCCACGCCCTCATCGCGCTCCACCAGTACTGTATTGTAGTTACTCATGATTCTCCCGTGCTTGTCGTCGTGCTCAGGCAACAGCGCCCTTGTGTTTAAGTTCGCTTATTTCGCGCTCCGCAAATCCCATAGCGGCCAGCACCGTGTCGGTATCCTGTCCCGGGTTGGGCCCCGGGCGGCGAACGCTCGATGGCGTGCGGCTGAACCGCGGCGCCGGTGCCGGCTGGGTCACGCCACCCACGTCGATATAGGTCTTGCGGGCAACGTTGGCCGGGTGCGACGGCGCATCCACGAACGACAGTACCGGGGCGAAACAGACATCGGTACCCTCCATGATCGCACACCACTCGGCCTGGGATTTCTGCAGGAATACCGCGGTCAGCTTCTGCTTCATCTGCGGCCACGCGGCGGCGTTGTTCTGGTCGCCGAAATCCTCCTCGGACAGACCCGCGTGATGTTTCAGCAGCGCATAGAACTGGGGCTCTATCGAACCGATGGAGATGTACTGCCCGTCAGCACACTCGTAGGTATCGTAATAGTGCGCGCCGCCGTCGAGCATATTGGACTCGCGCTGGCTCGCATCCCACAGGCCCATGGCGTGGAAACCGTGGAACATCCACATCAACTGGGCGGCACCATCGACCATGGCGACATCGATCACCTGGCCTTTGCCGGAGTTGCTGGTCTCCAGCAATGCAGCCAGCACACCCGTGACCAGAAGCATACCGCCACCGCCCATATCACCCACCAGGTTCAGGGGCGGCACCGGTTTCTGGCCCTTGCGCCCCATGGCGTAGAGAGCGCCGGTGATCGATATGTAGTTGATGTCGTGGCCCGCGGCCTGGGCCAGGGGCCCATCCTGGCCCCAGCCCGTCATGCGGGCGAACACCAGCTTGGGGTTGCGCGCAAGGCAGGCGTCGGGGCCAATCCCAAGTTTTTCGCACACGCCCGGCCGGAACGGATCGACCAGCACATCGGCCTTCTCCACCAGACGCAGCAGGGTCTCGATACCGGCCGGGTCCTTGAGGTTGAGTACGACGGATTTCTTGCCACGCGCGCTGACATCCATGGGCATCATGTTATTGGCGCCGGCAGCCCGGTCGATGCGAATCACCTCCGCACCCATATCGGCCAGCATCATGCCACCCATGGGTGCGGGCCCAATGCCCGCCAGCTCGATAACGGTGTAGCCGTTCAGTGGGCCCATAGTCGTCTCCCCGTTAACGCGGCTGCATGCGGATGGCGCCATCCAGGCGGATACTTTCACCGTTCAGGTAATCGTTCTCCGCGATGAACACCGACAGGTGGGCGATCTCCTTCGGCTGACCCAGGCGGGGCGGGTAACAGACGCTGGCCTCGAGGGATTTGTAGGACGCTTCAGGTAACAGCTCAAACAATGGCGTGTGGATAAGGCCGGGTACGATGGTGTTGACCCGTATCCCGTAGCTGGCCAGGTCGCGGGCCATCGGAAGGGTCATGCCGATCACACCACCCTTGCTGGCGGAATAGGCCACCTGGCCCACCTGGCCTTCGTAGGCCGCTACCGACGCGGTATTGATGATCACGCCGCGACCACCGTCGCTGTTGAAGGGCTGGTTTTTCGCCATCTGCTCCGCGGCATAGCGGGACACGTTGAAAGTCCCCACCAGGTTCACATTGATCACCAGCATGTACAAGTCCATGGGGAACACCCCGTTCTTGCCATAGGTCTTGCAGGCGTTGCCGATCCCCGCGAAGTTGTTGCATATGTGCAGGGCTCCGAACTTCTCCACCACACCCTCAACTGCCGCCTTGACCGAGGCTTCGTCGGCGACATTGACCTTCCAGAATGCGACCTTATCCGCTCCGAGTTCAGCAATGACCTCGTTGGCGTTGGCCTCATTCATGTCGAAGATAGCCACCTTCACGCCCTTGGCCACATAGGCTTCGACGGTGCCGCGGCCGAGACCCGATGCGCCCCCGGTGACAATTGCTACTTTTCCTGCAAGATCCATGATCGTTCTCCTGTTTTTTGGCTGGTTAAAAATTGCGCGTGCCGGACGAACTGCCGGTATAGCTGGTGGATATCCTGGCGTCGGTATACTGCCTTCTTATGCGCTATTCGTCCATACAGCCCATCTGTGGCACAATCGCGACGCCGGGCGCCCTGCGCGGCCCGGCAGTATGGGCACGGCCCGACGCCTTGGCAATGACCGGCTCCTGCAGGCAGATTGACTAAAAATGACAGCCCCGATCGAGGCTGCACCAGGGAGACAAATGGAATCGATAGTGCCCGGCAACGCGGCGTTCATGCTCTTTGGCCTGATATTTGCCATTACCTGCGCCCAGATGCTGGTGGTCTACGTGCTTGCCGAGTCCAGCAAACCACCCGCGGGTCTCGGGCTCCACACCGTGTACTTCATGGCCTCGCTGCTGGGCTGGATTGCACTTACCCTGGAGCTTAGCGCCGACCTGCAGATGGCGGTCAATATCCCGTCGATGATGCTGATCCTCACCAGCTATATCCTGTTTATGGCCGCGGGCCAGCGGGCCGGCATTGCCCGGGGTCGGGTAGTGCTGGGAGTAATATGCCTGATCGCCTGCCTGTGCGAATTCTTCCTGCCGCTGAGCCAGATGTTCCTGGTCCAGGGTGCCGTGGTGACCGTATTCTTCGCGGCCACGGGCCTGATCTACGGCCTGCGCAGCATGCACCAGCGCAACGCGGGCGACGCCATCATCACCTGCTCGGCCCTGATGATGGCCCTGGGTATGCCGGTCGCCATGTACTATTTCGCCGCCGGAGCCCCGGCCCGGGGAGAGGCTATCGCCCTGGGGGTCTACAGCGTGGCCTATGCGCTGGTCGCGATCGGTTTCCTCGCCAGCGTGCTTATCGAGTACCAGCAACATCTCTCCAGCCTCACAACCCTGGACCCGCTTACCCGC
>JBFZEF010000194.1:0-22874 GCA_041307045.1 Halioglobus sp. | reverse complement strand
GGGTTTGAAGGCGGCCTTGAGTTCAGCAAAGTCCATGACCCAACCGGCGGGTTCGGGGGCCTCGCCAATTACTGACAGGCGGACCTGGAAAGAGTGCCCGTGCAGTCGCGCGCACTTGTGTCCCGGCGGCACGTTGGGCAAGCGGTGGGCGGCCTCGAAGTGAAACTCCTTGTAAATTTCCATGGCGATGCTCTTGCAGTTGACGGCGTCGGGGCGGTTGGAAGCGGGTTTGCGCGCGGCCCTGCGGGCCTTCGCATGACAGGTGATTTTACTACTAAAATCAAAGGCTTTAACAAGAAAGGATTTCTTCCCGAGTTTTCCGCGCCAGCATTTGACAGCAAAGAAAGAATCTCTATAATGCGCGTCTCGGTCAGGGGGTGATTAGCTCAGCTGGTAGAGCATCTGCCTTACAAGCAGAGGGTCGGCGGTTCGATCCCGTCATCACCCACCATTTAGTGCCGAGAGTTGTTTGCTACCGTGGAGCGGTAGTTCAGTTGGTTAGAATACCGGCCTGTCACGCCGGGGGTCGCGGGTTCGAGCCCCGTCCGCTCCGCCATTTTCGAATTTGTACGCTGTATTTATAGTGTTTTCGACAGTTGATTGTCCTTGCCTACCAAATTGCCTACTAAAATAACGTCCTTTTACCAAGCCTGAATTAGCGTGCGTTCCGTTCAGCCTCTCACAGCCAGCCGGCCGCGAGGCCCGACCCGATCCCGATCATGCCGAGGGCCACGATGAGCTGGACGGCACGCAGAGTCGCCTTCTCGAGCAGGCGCGTGCCGATAAAGGCTCCGAGGAACGCTGCGAGCGTCGCAGCAATTACCAATCCCGCCAAGTCGTTCGGCAACGCTTCAAAGCGTGTGGTGAAGTATGAAGCGCCGTAGACCGTGAGTCGGACGCAGTCGACGATCACCGCCGCAACGACCCCGGTCGCGACGAAGGCGGTCTTGTCGAGGCCCGCCTTGATGAGGAACGCAGATCGGAACGCGCCCTGGTTGCCCGAAAGCCCCCCGAAGAATCCGGACAGCAGACCGCCGAGCGGCAGGTACCTGGCTGGGACCGCGAGCGCAGCGAAGGACGGGCTGAGTTCGAATCCGGCGAACACGACGATCAGCAGGCCTATGGTCAGCTTGAGCGGGGTCACCGCAAAGTTGCGGCCGAACAGCTCGTACTCCACAACCGCATCGAGGCCGGCAAAGCCGACCAGTGCGCCGGCGCCGGCCAGGGCGGCTACTGCGGCCGGCACACCAAAGCGCAGCACCACCGACCAGTCCGCGGCACGTCCCACCAGGGCGAGTTTGAACAGGTTGTTGGCCAGGTGCACGACCGCGGTCGCAGCGATAGCGACGGGCAGCGGAAAGAACAGTGCGAAGGCGGGCATCAACACCGTGCCCAGTCCGAAACCTGAGAGCATGGTCAACGCGGAGACCGCAAGTGCCGCGGTGCAAATGATCAGATAGTCCATTCCCAATCCTGTTGTGCGCACAGACTACCGGGGTAGTCAGAGGCGGCATGTTTACACCCGCCGGATTGCACCGGGGTATTGCGCTACCATGTCATCCGAGATGCGTGTCCAATAATCCCTCTCTTGTTGCCTCAGCCGTTGAATGCCCGGGTGAGAATCGCCTGCGCTTCCTGCTGGATGCGCTGCAGGTGCTCGCTGCCGCGAAAACTCTCGGCGTAGAGCTTGTAGACCTCCTCGGTGCCCGATGGGCGCGCGGCGAACCAGCCCTGGGCGGTGACTACCTTGAGTCCGCCGATGGCGGCGCCATTGCCGGGCGCACTGGTCAGCATGGACTCGATCGGGTCGCCGGCCAGCAGCGTGGCGTCGATGGCCTGCGGCGAAAGCTTCTGCAGAACGGCTTTCTGCGCCGCCGTGGCGGGCGCATCGATGCGCGCATACACGGGCGCCCCCAGTTCGCGGGTGAGTTCGGCGTAATACTCGGCGGGGTCGCGACCGCTGGTCGCCATTAGTTCCGCCGCCAGCAGGTTGAGGATGATGCCGTCCTTGTCGGTGGTCCAGACCGTGCCATCACGGCGCAGGAACGCGGCGCCCGCACTCTCCTCGCCACCGAAACCCATGGATCCCTCATGGAGGCCATCGACGAACCATTTGAAACCCACCGGCACTTCCACCAGCCTGCGGCCGATCCGGGTGGCGACACGGTCGATGATGCTGCTGCTCACCACGGTTTTGCCGATAGCGGCATCTGCTCGCCAGTGAGGGCGGTGGGTGAACAGGTAATGGATTGCCGCTGCCAGGTAATGGTTGGGGTTCAGCAGCCCGGCGCGGGTGACGATGCCATGCCTGTCATGGTCGGTGTCGTTGCCGAAGGCGATGTCGAAGCGGTCCTTCAACCCGATCAGTTTGGCCATGGCATAGGGCGACGAACAATCCATGCGGATCTTGCCGTCCCAGTCCAGTGTCATGAAACCGAAGGCCGGGTCCACGGTGGTATTCACGATTTCGATGGCAAGCCCGTGGCGCTCGACGATCGATTGCCAGTAGGCGACGCCGGCGCCGCCCAGCGGATCGGCACCGATCCGGAGTTGGGCTCCGCGGATCGCGTCCATGTCCACCACTGACGCCAGATCGTCGACGTAGTTGCCCACATAGTCATGGGCATGTGCGGCGCGGTGTGCCGCATCACTGGCCACTCGCTTGACAGACTTGAGATCCTCGGCCAGAAGCCGGTTGGCCCGGTCCTCGATCCAGCGGGTGATGTCGGTGTCGGCGGGACCGCCGTGTGGCGGGTTGTACTTGAAACCGCCGTCTTCCGGCGGGTTGTGCGAGGGTGTGATCACGATGCCATCGGACAGGCCAGCGCTGCGCCCGCGGTTGTAGCTCAGGATGGCATGTGAGATCGCCGGGGTAGGGGTGTAGCCGTCGTCCCGGTCGATCATGACCGCCACAGCGTTGGCGGCGAGCACTTCCAGGGTTGATATAAAAGCCGGTTCCGACAGCGCGTGGGTGTCCTTGCCGAGAAAGAGCGGCCCGCTGATGCCATGGTTGCCGCGGTAATCGCAGATCGCCTGGGAGATCGCCAGTACATGCGCCTCGTTGAAAGTGCTGCGCAGCGCGGAGCCGCGGTGACCGCTGGTGCCGAAACTTACCCGTTGCGCGGGGTCGCTGACGTCCGGCTTCAGCGCAAAATAAGCGTCACGCAGGCTGCCGATATCGGTGAGACGGTCCTGGGGAGCGGGTTTGCCGGCCAGTGCATGGATAGACATGGATTCGCCTTGTTTTCGAGATTTTGCCCGGCCTTTAGTTCAGCCGCTTGAAATTGCCGGTGGTTTCTTCCCATGCGCGGGTGATGACGAACTCGCGGTCCATCGGCAGGGGAAATATCATCCACGCCCTGCGGTACCCGGCGTCCGCCGTGAACTGGTCGGTTGCCAGGGTTTGCTCCAGGCTCCAGCCCCTGGTTTGTGCGGTGCGCCCGACCTCGGCCAGCTGGGCAATGACGGCCAGGAACTGGCGCAGGCCCGTGCGGTCGGACGTTTCCCCGTGGCCGGGAATCACCCGGGTGAACTCGAGGCGCAGCAGGTTTTCCAGGGTAGCGACCCATTGCTGGATGCTGCCGCCGGCCTCCAGGTCTATGTTGGGGTAATAGCGGTTGAACATCAGGTCGCCGGTGTGGAGCACGCCTTCATCCCTGAACATGACCACCAGGTCGCCGTCCGTGTGGCCGACGCCGGGATGAATCAGGTCGATGGTTTTGCCCCCCAGTTGCAGGGTCATGCGGTCGCTGAAGGTCTCGTTCGGCAGCAGCATTGCCGCATCGCCCGTCCAGAACTCGGCGTCCAGGGTCTGGAGATGGGAGAGGGTGCGCTCGGTGGACAGGACCCGGGTGCCGACCGCGAACGCCGGGTTGCCGTGGGTGTGATCAAGATGGTAGTGGGTGTTGATCAGCAGGACTACCTTGTGGCCGGTAAGCTCTTCGGCAAGCTCCCGGATGCGCTCTCCCTGCAGGTGCAGCATCATGGTGTCCACTACCACGGTCCCGGCATCGGTGCGCAGTACGGCGGTGTTACCTCCCAGCCCGCGCAGCACGAACAGGTCGTCGCTGAGCCGCTCGACCTCCAGGGTTCGCAACTGCACGAATACATAAAGGCAGAACGCGACTACCAGGGCGAGCAGTGTAAGCAGGCCGGCTTGCCATTTCTTCATAGGTGGTCTCACGCGTGGCGGCGTTAAGTCAAATGGCCGCGACCCCAACTTTACCATGGTCATTCTGGCACAGCCGAATGTTTTTTAAAGGAACCGGAAGCGCTCGCTGTATTGGCCACGGCTATAGGGAATTAAGTACACTGTAAGCCGTTTCACATACGAAAGGATGTCACATGTTTGCAACATTGGAAGTGGCCGCCGATGGCCCCATCGGCTCCCTGTGGCTGAATCGCCCGCAGCGCCTCAATGCACTGTCGGGTGAGCTGCTGCGCGAACTCGCCGCCGCGGCGCGCTGGTTTGACGGCCAGGCCGGAGTGCGGGTGGTTATTGTCGGCGGTCGCGGTCGCGCGTTTTCCGCGGGCGCCGACCTCGACGGATTCCCCTCCGCCGGGGATGCGGGTGTCAGGCAGGCGGCTGACCTGGGGCGACTCATGGCCGAAGCCATGGAGGGGATGCGGGCGCTGACCATCGCGCGCATCCAGGGCTGGTGTGTGGGCGGTGGCCTGGTGCTGGCCGCGGCCTGCGACCTGCGTATCGCCGCCGCCAGCGCCCGCTTCTCGATTCCCGAGATCGACCTGGGTATCCCCCTGGCCTGGGGCGGGATCCCGCGCCTGGTGCGGGAGATCGGGCCGGCGCTGACCAAGGAACTGGTCATCACCTGCCGCGAATTCAGCCCCCAGGAGGCGCAGGCGGCCGGCTTTCTCAACCGGGTCGTGGCAGAAAGCGAACTGGATGTCGTCGTGCAGGCCCTGGCGGCGCAGGTGGCGGCCAAGCCGGCGATGCCGGTGGCGGCCACCAAGAGCCACGTCAATGCGGTCACCGCCCAGATGGTCGGCAGCATGCGCGCCTGGTCGGACGCCGACAGCCTCGTCGGGGGCCTGCTCGATCCCGAATGCGCCGCGGCGCGCGCGGCCTACGCCAGCGCCCGGGGCCGCAAGTGACAACGCTCTGCCAGGTGCCGTGATATGCCAGACCAACTGACTTCGACGACGGAATTGGCCCGGCCCATGGCCGGCGCCATGACTACCCTGGGCCGGACACTCGGTTCAGTCATGGACGCTGGCCGCGAGATCCTCGCCCGCCGGCGCCGCGGAATAGCGCCTGTCGCCAACTCCGCCGCCGCGCTTATGGCGCTGTGCCGGGAGTTGATCGACCACCGGGGCGAGGCGTCAGGTCTGGCCCTGGCGGGCGAGATCATCGCCGGTTACCTGAGACTGCCCGCTGCCGCCAGGCTGGAGTTCTTCACCGGGCTGGCGCGCGAGTTTGGCGTCAATGCCGCTGCCATCGACGCTGCCGCCGCGCGCTACCATGCCGAGCCGGACCTGGAGAACCTCTGGACCCTGACCCGGGCGGTGGAGGCTCCCCGGCAGCGGCTGTTCCGGCGCATCAATATGGCGCCGGAGGGCACCAGGACCCTGGTTGCCTTGCGCGGCCACCTGTTGCCCCTGCTGCAGGCCGACCCGGCGCTGCGCGCCATCGACTCCGACCTGCGTCACCTGTTCGTCTCCTGGTTCAACAAGGGCTTCCTGGAATTGCGCCGCATCGACTGGTCTTCGCCCGCGAGCGTGCTGGAGAAAATCATCGACTACGAGGCGGTGCATGAGATCAATGGCTGGGACGATCTGCGCAGCCGCCTGGGGGAGGATCGCCGCTGTTTCGCCTTCTTCCACCCGGCCCTCGCCAACGACCCGCTGGTCTTTGTCGAGATCGCCCTCACAGATGCGCTCCCCAATGATCTCGCACCGCTGCTGGTGCAGCAGCGCCAACCACTGCCGGCGAAGAAGATAAACACCGTGGTGTTCTATTCCATCAGCAATTGTCACCCCGGACTTGCGGGCGTCTCCTTCGGCAACTTCCTGATCAAGAATGTGGTCGATGAACTGCGCAAGGAGATGCCCGCACTGAAGACTTTCGTCACCCTGTCGCCGGTGCCGGGTTTTCGCCGCTGGTTGCTGGAAGCGAACCTGGTCGGCCTGGTGAATCCCGAACTCATCCCCCGGGTGAAGCAGCCCCTGGGCCGGGTAGTGGAGCAACCGGTGTACGATGCCCTGCTCAAGCTCTGCGCGCACTACCTGTTGCGGGTGAAGTCAGGCGATGGGCCGATGGACCCGGTTGCGCGCTTTCACCTGGGCAATGGCGCCAGCCTGCACCGCATCCACGGCGGGGCCGACCTGTCGGTGAAAGGGCGCGAGCAATCGGCGGGCATCATGGTGAACTACCTGTATGACCTTGCCAAAATCGAGGAAAACCACGAGGCCTTCTTTGACCAGGGCAAAATTGCGGTAGCCCAGGCTGTCAGCCGTCTGCTGGATTGAACTGACCCCCCGGGCCTCGCTTTGCAGCCCGGCCCCGCTCAGGCCGCGGAGCGTTTGCCGCCGGACCGGGCGATCTTTTTGACGGCTTTTTTCGGTTTTGCGGTCCCGCGCTTCTTCGCCGCAGTCCCGGCGCCAGGCAACCTGCCGGTTTTCAGCTTTACAACACCCGCAACCGCTTCGTCCAGGCACTCGCGCATGGTGCCGGGGTCGGGCATCATGGCCCGGTCCGAGGTGAAGGTGAGCCCCACGCTGTCGGCATAGGTGCTGGCGCAGAACATCAGGCCGCAGCCGCTGTACAGCGGCGAAATGCTGGTAAAGCCGCACAGGCGCGCGCCCAGCAGGTAAAGGGGACGCTCCGATCCCTGCAGTTGTGCCAGGCCGAGGCTGCCCCCTGACATCACCGCCCGGTTCGGGCTGTTTCTGCGGTTGGACAGGCGCCCCAGCCAGGCCAGCAGCGGCGCCGGCACGTTCTCATACAGGGAGCGCAGGCGGAAGCTGGTAAGTTCCGAGTTCTCGATGGACTGCAGTTCCCGGTTGGCGGTGTAAATTGCCTGCAACCGGCCCACCGGATAGCTGACCGGCGTATGCAGTTCAATCTGGTTGATGGCGATGCGATTGCCGATCAGGGCATGTGCGCCCGCGTTGCGCACATTCACTTCCAGCAGCGCCTGCAGGGACGCATCGTTGAATTCACCATGCCGGTCCAGGTAAAGCCGCATGGTCTCGCCGCAGATGGCCAGTACCGCGTGGGTCAGGGTTGCACCCGGAACCCGGGCCAGGTAATTGTCGAATATCGCCCGAGGGTAGAAAGCGCCCTGGAAAACGCGCGCCGAACTCAGTGGCTGGGCGAAGCGGCTGGGTGTTTGACCGGCTGAGTCGCCCTGCGCCATGTCCTGCGCCGCGCGAATCGACAGGCGGGTGAGTATCTTTGACACGGTGCGGAAATTACTGACTGACTGCAGTGCCAGGCGCAGTGAGCGCACGGAATTGTTGAGCAGGCCTCGCAGCACCATTTCCAGCGGTTCTGGCGCGCGCCTGGGCAGGTGGGCGATGTGCTGGGCCGCGGATTCGTGCTGGCGCGGGTTCGGTGTATGGACGTGCATGGATTGCAGCAGTTCCTGCGCGGTGAATTCATCCATGGCGCAATGGTGCACCTTGAAATAGATCGCAAAGCTGTTGCGCGGCATACCTTCGACGTGGTGCAGTCCCTCGATGATGTACAACTCCCAGAGCGGGCGGCTCATGTCCAGCGGGCGGGAGTGGAGGCGGGACGTCAGGATACAGAGCTGCCGCCAGTCCCCGGGCTGGGGTAGCGCCAGGTGGCGCACATGGAAATCCAGGTCGAACTTGTCGTCATTTACCCAGTACGGGTAGTCGATATCAGCTGGCGTGCGCCGGATTTTCTGCTGGAACACCGGCGCGGAATTCAGGCGATTGCGAATGTGTTCCAGGACGTGGGTGAAGCGCACCTGTTGCTCGCCCAGGGCAGACTGGTCGTAAAGGTAGACCAGGCTGATATGGGTCGGGCTCTCGAGCTTCTCCATAAAAAGGAAATTGGCGTCTTCACTGTCGACTTGATGCATCTGGGGTCAATCCTTGTGGTCTGTCCCTCGGAAAGGGCGCGCTATACGACGTGATTGCGGATATAGGCGCCGGCTTTTTCCAGCGCGTCGCGACTCTCGGGCAAGAAGCCCATGGCCTGCCAGACATGGGGAACCTTGCGCCAGATGTCCACGCTGACCTCCACGTCGTAGATGTGGGCTCGCCGCGCCAGGCGCAGGCTGTCATCCAGCAGCATTTCACTGTCGCTGACCTGGACGTACATAGGCGGCAGGCCAGCGAAATTACCGTTGATGGGTGACACCAGCGGGTCATCCGGCGCGTTGTCACCGAGGTAGAGTGGCCTGGGGTTGAGGGCACGCTGCTTCGGGGCCGGCAGGGCCGTGTCGCTGAGGGCGTTCTTCCAGCGCGAGGGAGACTTGTCGCTCACGTCGAGCAGGGGCGACAGCATGTAGGCGCAGGCGGGCATCGGCAGCCCGCGATCCCGGAGTGCCAGCAGCGTCGACAGGGTGAGGCCGCCACCGGCGGAGTCACCGGCGATGATGATCCTGCCCGGCTCGATGCCCTGGCGCAGCAGCCAGCGGTAGGCGAGTAACGAATCCTCGAGGCAGGCGGGAAAGGGATGCTCCGGGGCCAGCCGGTAGTAGGCCATAAGGGCCCTGGCATTGGCATTCCTGCACAGCCTGCTGACCATGCCGGTGTGGGCGTTGGGCATGCGGATGACATAGGCGCCGCCTGGCAGGTACAGCAGCACGCGCTCGGAATCGGTTTTTTCAGGGAGCACCCATTCAGCCTCGAACTGCGCGCCGGGTATCTTTACCGGTTCGCGCCGGGTGCCTCTGGGTATCGCCAGGCGCCCGACGGTATCGTCCATCAGCTTGACCATCTGCCGGATGCGCTCCAGCGAACTGACGTACTTGAACATCGGTTTGACTGTCAGCGTGAGCTGCAGGTTGAGTAAATCTGTTTGCCAGCTTTGGCTTTGCATGGCCCGGGGTCCTGGAAATAGCTGTGTGGTCTAAGGGCTCCGATAGCCTCGGGTGAGGTGACCTGCGCCCACTACTTTGGATACTAGCCCCAATGGATATAGCGATAAAGCTTGATTTTGGCGGGCAGGCCCGCCTATGCAACCGCTGCGCTGCATGTCTCAGTGTCTGTCGAACCCGATCTCCTTGAGAAAGCGGGCGATTTCCTTGAGGTATTTACCCTTGTCCAGGTGCAACAGGTGGTTGCCTGGAAACCAGTGAATGCGCGGCCGGTCCCAGTGGTCCCATAACAGGCGGGCGTGCTTGGGCGGCGCCAGCCGATCACCAGCGCCGGCGATCACCATCAGGCGCTCCTTCGGGATCAGCGGCTGGTAGGTCAGCGGGGAATGCACCGCCAGCATATGCCGCGCCTCACGCACGCTGGTCCTGCTGAGTTTCAGCAGGCTCTTGATCGCGAGGTTCAGCGGATACCATTCCAGTACCAGGTCGGGCAGGCTCGCCACCGGCACGTTGGGAATGGAGAAATGCAGCCTGTCCTCCACCGCCGCCAGCAGGGCGGAGGTATAGCCGCCCAGGCTGATACCCGTCACGCCGATCTTGCTCACGCCGCGAGATTCCAGGTAGTCCATGAAGATGCGGAAGTCGTGCACCGCGTGTGCCATGGATTCGTTCAGGTGCGACAGGCCGCCGGCGAACAGGCCGTGGCCGCTGAAGGGAGAAAATCTTGACTGGCGCCTGCCGTGGTGGGGCAGGGTGTACAGCAGGATGTCGTAGCCCTGGGCGTAGAACCAGGGCAGGGCGAAGAACAGGCGGTTGAGCCAGTAGGGATCCGCCATGAAGCCGTGGATCACGCAGATCGTCGGCCGCGGGCCGCTGTCATGCTGCCAGTACTGGGCGACCGCGCGCATATTGCGCCGCTGCCTGGGATAGCTCTCCCGCAGCGCCGGGTTGACGGTTCTGAACGGGCTGTCAAAGCTGAGCAGTTCGCATTTGCCGTCATCGGGCCTGAAACGGAAAAAGCCGGCGGAGGAAGACGTCATGGACACTTTCGATGAATCCGGCTTGATGAAGAATTTTGCCGGGTCGGCGGCCGTGGCTTTCTTGCGGTAAAAGCCGATGGTCTTCATATCCATTTTCAACTGCCGTGGCGTGAGGCTCAGGGGCAGGGCCAGGCCGCCGAGCATGCCGGCGCCGGCGGTGCGCAGCAGGTAGTCCGCCGCCGCGGTGCCGTCTACGGTGAGTTCCGTGCGCAGGTCCAGCTCAAAATCATCGGGAAATTTGTGGAAGCTGCTCTCCAGAGTATTCCACCAGGGTTGTTCCGGCATGATGCGGCGCGTGTGGCTGTAGGTGCTGTTGGCCACGCGGGAGACGGTAGAGGCGATATCGTACATAAGGTTATAGTTCCTCTGGCTTGGGTGCAAAAAGTGAATTTCCCTGCATCATTGGCGGTGGCCGCCGGCTCACGCGGTGCTCGCCATGCGGCGGCGCAGGAAGGCGATCTGGGTGGCCAGAGGCAGGTTCTTCGGACAGTAATCCTCGCAGCCCAGCAGGGTCATGCAGCCGAATACGCCCGACTCATTTCCCACCAGCGCGTAAAACTCGGCATCGCTGCGCTCATCCCGGGGGTCGAGGCGGAAGCGGGTGATCTGGTTGAGGCCCACGGCGCCGACGAAATCCTCGCGCATCTGCGCGGTGCCGCAGGCGGCCACACAGCAGCCGCATTCGATGCAGCGTTCCAGCTCGTAGATCTCCTCCGCGAGCGCAGGCTCCATGACTTGCTCCAGGGCATCGATGTCCAGGCGCGCAAGCCCCTCGTTGTGGATCCAGGTCTCCAGCCGCTCCGCCATGCCGCGCATCCACTTGCCGGTGTTGACCGACAGGTCGCCGATCAACTCGAAGGCCGGCAGGGGCGCCAGGGTGATGCGCTCCGGCAGGTCGCGGGTCAACGTGCGGCAGGCGAGGCCCGGGCGGCCGTTGATGATCATGCCGCAGCTGCCGCAGATACCGGCGCGGCAGACGAAATCAAATTGCAGGGAGGGATCCTGCCGCTCGCGGATTTCATTGAGGGCGATAAACAGGGTCATGGCATCCGCCTCTTCCACCTCGAAGGTCTGCAGGTGCGGTGCGCTGGCGGGGTCCAACGGGTTGTGGCGCAGCACCTGGATCTGCAGGGTGCGGGCCACCGGGTGCAGCGGGATCCGGTTCATGCCTCCTCCTCTCCAAGACGCTGGTTGTCGTTGCGCAGGTGCAGCGGCAGCAGGTGCCGGAAAGGCATCAGCGCCTGTTGGCGGGCGTGCCGGTCAGCGCCGGGCAGGCCGGCGAGAATCTGGTCGATCTGCTGTCGGCGCAGTGCCGTATCCGGGTGCTCGATATAGTCCCTGGCGCCATAGCCGCGCCATCCCGGTGGCAGCTCCATGCGCATGATGTCGAGCGCCTCGTAATCCAGTGCCGGGAGATCGGCATCCTCGCCGGGCCAGCGGGCGAGGGTGCGGCGCATCCAGTTCAGGTCGTCGCGCCGCGGGTAGTCCGCGCGGTAGTGGGCGCCCCGGCTTTCCGTGCGCTGGAGGGCGCCGTAGGCCACGCACAGGGCCAGCTTGAGCATGCGCTGCAGGCGATACGCCGCGACCAGCTCCGGGTTGGCACCGGGCGCGCTGCTGCGCAGGCCGATATTGCCGCTGCGCCGCAACAGTTCCTGCAGGGTGGCGACCGCCGGCTCCAGCCGGTCCCGGTGCCGGAAGATGCCGACCTGGTTGGTCATGGTTTCCTGCATCAGCCGGGTCAGTTCGAACGCGTTCTCGGTGCCGCCGCCGCTGCTGATCCGCTCGAGGCATCGCAACTCCCGGCGTCCGAACTGGCTCACCAGGCTGGTGGAGACGAGGAGTTCCCCGGCGGCGGAGTCGCAGTAATCGGCTATGGCATCACCCACGATCATGCCCGCCACCACGGTTTCAGCCACCGAGTTGCCTCCCAGCCGGTTGAAGCCGTGCATGTCCCAGCAGGCCGCCTCGCCTGCGGCGAACAGGCCCTGCAGCTGCGGGCTCTCGCCGCGGTGATTGGTGCGCACGCCACCCATGGAATAGTGCTGGGCCGGACGCACGGGTATCAGCTCCCGCACCGGGTCGATGCCGAGGAAGTACTGGCAGATCTCCTTCACCTCCCGCAGCCGGGTGTTGATATGGTTGGCCCCCAGCAGGCGGATATCCAGCCACAGGTGTTCGCCGAAACGGGTCTTCACGCCATGTCCCGCGCTGATGTGTTCCTCCATCCGGCGCGCTACCACGTCGCGCGAGGCCAGCTCCTTTTTTTCCGGCTCGTAGTCGGGCATGAACCGATGTTCCCGCGCGTCCAGCAGCAGGCCACCGTCGCCGCGGCAGCCTTCGGTGACCAGGATGCCGGCGGGGAATATACCCGTGGGGTGGAACTGGATGGCCTCCATGTTTCCCAGTGCGGCCACGCCGGTTTCCAGGGCGATGGCGGCCCCCATGCCTTCGTTGATGATGGCGTTTGTGGACACCCGGTAGATGCGGCCGAAGCCCCCGGTGGCGATGCAGGTGGCTTTGGCGACATAGGCCCGCAGCTCGCCGCTCGCCAGGTTGCGCACGATGGCGCCGTGGCAGCGGCCATCGGCGTGAATCAGCGCAATGGCTTCCATGCGCTCATGCACGGGTATATTGGCGGCGATCGCCTGGTTGCTCATCGCATACAGCATGGCATGGCCGGTGCCATCGGACACGTAACAGGCGCGCCATTTCTCGGTACCGCCAAAATTGCGGCTGGTGATCAGCCCGTGGGCCGCATCCGGCTCGGCGATTGTGGTCTTGCGACCGTCCACGGTAATCTCGCGTTCGCCGCGCTCAACCCGGTTCCAGGGCACGCCCCAGGCGGCCAGCTCCCGTATCGCCTTGGGAGCGGTGTGGGCAAACATCCTCACCACGTCCTGGTCGGCGCCCCAGTCGCTGCCGCGCACGGTGTCACTGAAGTGGATGTCCTCGTTGTCACCGGCGCCGCCCAGGCAGTTGCCCAGGCTCGCCTGCATACCGCCCTGGGCGGCGGCGGAGTGGGAGCGCTTGGCGGGAACCAGGCTGAGCACGATAACGTCGTGGCCGCGGCGCCTGGCGCCGATCGCGGCGCGCTGGCCTGCCAGGCCACCGCCGATCACCAGGACATCCGTGTATATGATCTGCATGCGCTACCCGCTTCCCGGCGCCGATTCCCAGCTGGGAATATAGCGCTCCCCGGCGTGCGGGGCATGGGCCCGGCCGATGGCCATATACGTGGCCAGGCTGGCGCTGCCCAGGCACACGAAAAACACGATGATGCTCCACATGGCGAGCTTGAGTCGGCGCCTTACGCGTTTTGCGCTGGCGGCCGGGATCGGTGCCCACTTCAGCGCCAGTCGATAGGCGCCGATCCCCGCATGCAGGTGCACCGCCACCAGCAGCGGCGCGTACAGCAGCCAGAAGCGACCGCTCCAGATGCGATCCGAAGAGGCGTAGGGGCCGATGTTGTCAGGCTGCAGAAACACCACCAGCAGGTGCGCCGAGGCCAGGAAAAACAGCGCGAACCCGGTCACGACCTGGACATACCACAGGGTGGTGTCCTGGTGCTGCAGGGTGCCCCGGTGCGTAGTGAACTGGCGGTATTGCCGGTAGCTGCCTGGAAACTTGCGCAGCGCGAGGAAGGCGTGCACGACAATGATGGCGAATATTGTGGCCGCGACACCAGAGACCAGGGCAGGGTAGGGCTTGCCGAAAATCGGCTCCCCCTCGAACATCTTCGTCACCCAGTACATGGCGTCCTTGCCCAGCAGGATGCTGGACTCGAAGAACATATGCCCCCAGATGAACAACACCAGCAGCAGCCCGCTAAGGCTCTGCAGGATATCTGCGCGGGCTGGTCCCCTGTCGAGCGTACTTGTCATCGCTGGCTACTACTATTATAGGCACCCAAAGCTGCCTGTGGCGGATCATACTATCCCGCTGGCGCGACCCCAACCTTGTTCTGGCTCAAGACTCGACGCAATTGGTGCAATAGGCCATACCTGCGGGCCTGGGTTACAATCGCAGCCATCGCGCACTCGGGCCCAGGGCTATGCAAGAGAGTGACCTCATTCCGGTCGTCCATGTCGCCAGCGGCGAGAAATTCGTCAATGACAGGGGCATTACCGCCATCAAGGACGGCGTCAAGGCCGGCCGGGCGGACAGCCCGCGCCTGCGCAAACCCGAGTGGCTGCGCATCAGGGTGCAGGGCGGTGCGAATTACGAACGAGTGCAGGGTATCGTGCGGGAGCACAGGCTGGCCACCGTGTGCGAGGAAGCCAAGTGCCCCAACATCAGCGAGTGCTGGAGTTCCGGCACCGCTACGATCATGTTGATGGGTGATGTCTGTACCCGCGCCTGTCGCTTCTGCGCGGTCGACACCGGCAACCCGAGGGGCTGGCTGGACCCCGAGGAGCCAGCCAACACCGCTCGCTCGGTGCAGCTGATGAACCTCAGGTACGTGGTGCTCACCTCGGTGAACCGGGACGACCTGGCCGATGGCGGCGCCGGCCATTACGCCGACTGCGTGAGGCAGGTCAAGGAACTCAATCCGCAGACCGCGGTGGAAGCGTTGACACCGGATTTTCTCGGTGTGCTGCGGGATGTCGAGACTGTGCTGGATTCCGGCATCGAGGTGTTCGCCCAGAACGTGGAGACCGTGCGCCGGCTGACCCACCCGGTGCGCGACCCCCGTGCCGGCTACGACCAGACCCTCGCGGTGCTGGCCCATGCCAAGCGCTACCGGCCCGACGTCCTCACCAAGACCAGCCTGATGCTGGGCCTGGGTGAGACCGACGAGGAAATTGACCAGGCCATGGATGACCTGCGCAGCGCCGGGGTCGATATCCTCACCTTCGGCCAGTATCTGCAACCCACGGCGCACCACTACCCGATCGTCCGCTGGGTTACGCCGCAGGAGTTCGAGACCTACCGCGAGCGAGGCCTGAGCAAGGGTTTCCTGGAAGTGGTCTCCGGCGTATTCGTGCGTTCCAGCTATCGTGCGGAGCAGGTGCTGCAGAAGAATAACGTCGGGCTTTCCTAGCCAGTTTGTGTTTCCGCGCCCATTTCGCCCGGTCGGCCCATGCTGACGCGATTGCACGATACGCCGGTGGCAGGCGTGGCGATGGGCAACGTCACGCTGCTGCGGCTGGACACCGGCGGCGGCCTCGCTCCCGGCAACAAATCCTTCAAGCTGACGGGCAACCTGGCCGCCGCGCGGCGCCTGGGGATAGGGCGCCTGCTCTCCTTCGGCGGCGCCTGGTCCAATCACCTGCACGCACTTGCGGCCCTCGGCGCCGAGCAGCAATTCGCGACGGTGGGGATCGTCCGCGGCGACGAGGCCGCGGCGGATACGGCCATGCTGGCCGATGTCCGCCTCTGGGGCATGCAGCTGGTCAGGGTGTCCAGGGCCGAATACCGGCAGCGCCATGACGCGGACTACCTGGCACAGTTGCAGCACCGCTTCGGCCCCTGCCTGGTTATTCCCGAGGGCGGCGCCAACGCCGAGGGCGCGCGCGGCTGCGCTGCTATCGCCGCGATGATCAGGCGTGAGGCGCCATCTTTCCGGCGCATCCTGTTGCCGGTGGGCACGGGCACTACCCTGGCCGGCCTGGTGGCGGCGCTGGACGCCGATTGCGAGGTGATTGGCGTGTCCGCACTGAAGGGCGCTGCCGACCTGGAGCATCGGGTAGAAGTGGCCCTGGCCTCAATGCCCGCTGCCGCTGTGGCGCGCTGGCAGATCCTGCATCGGGATCACTGTGGCGGCTTTGCCAGGGTAACCGCGGGGCTGCGCGAATTCATGCTGGCCTTCGAAGCGGTCCAGGGTGTTGCGCTGGAGCCGGTCTACACCGGCAAGATGCTGTACGCGATATACCAGCGATTGCGCTCGGGCGAGTGGAGCCCCGACGTGCCGCTGCTGGCTGTTCACACCGGAGGCCTGCAGGGGCGGCGCGGCTACGCCTGGCTGGACGACTGACGGGCCCTACATCTTCGCGATCACGCTGTCCGGTAGCCATTTCAGCGCCTGCGCGACCAGAGTCCAGGGCCAGGGCGGCACATAGCGGAAACTGACCCTGCGCTCGATCAGGTCGGCCATGATGGCGGTGCCTTTTTCCACCGTCACCAGGAATGGCCGATTGGCGATGGCGCGGTTGAGGTCTGTATCGATGTAGCCTGGCGCCAGGTCGGTGACCACTATCCCGTCGCGCCGGGTCTCCAGGCGCAGCGCCTCAAGGTAGCGGCTGAAGCCCGCCTTGGTGGCGCAATAAACCCCGTTGCCGCGCATACCGCGCACGCCGGCGATGGAACTTATGCCGACGATCTGGCCGTATCCCTGGCGACGGAACAGCTCCACCGCAGCCTCCGCGGTGGCGATCGCGCCGGTCAGGTTGACATCGATAGTCTGTCGAACCTGGTCGAAATGGCCCTTGCCGACCGGCGTCGTGAAGGCCACCCCGGCATTGACAACGATGGTGTCGAGTCCGCCGAGGCGCTGCGCGCAGCGCTCTATGGTCGGGGCGATGGCGCTGTAGTCGGTCACATCCAGTGTTTCCAGCACGACGTCGGCGGCCTTGTCCGTGAGTTCGGCGGCGAGGCGGTCAAGCTCGCCCTGCTTGCGCCCGGTCAGCGCCAGCCGGTAGCCGCGCGCTGCGAAGTGGCGGGCGAGGTGTTCACCCAGGCCCCGCGTCGCGCCCGTGATCAGAATCGATTTAGCTTTGTACATGGAATCTCCCTGTGGAATATGCCGGCACGGCTGCGCTTTCAGCGGGCTTTCGTGGTTATAATACCAGCTCTTTCGGTGGCGGGGCGCCAACGATATGCAGGCATCGTTCAGGAAAATCGGTCTGGTGGGGCGCAGCAAGCAGTCCGGCCTGCGTGAGGTCGTACAACAACTGCTGGCCCTGCTGGAGGAGCGCGGCCTCGAGGTCATGCTGGAGGATCGCCTGGGTGAACTGGTGGAGGACCGCAGCCATCGCCTCGCGAGCTGTGACGAGATCGGCCAGTCGGTCGACCTCGTCATCGTGGTGGGAGGCGATGGCAGCCTGCTGAGCGCCGCCCGCACCCTGGCCAAGTACGACACCCCGGTAATCGGAGTCAATCGCGGCCGGTTGGGCTTTCTCACCGACATCACGCCGGATGAAATTTCCCGCCAGCTGCCGGCGGTGCTCGAAGGCAAGTACGAACGCGAGCAGCGCTTCCTGCTCGACGCCAGGGTCCACCGCAACGGCAAGCTGGTAGGGCAGGCAGACGCCCTCAACGACGTGGTGGTAAACTCCGGCACCTCGGCCCGGATGATAGAGTTTGAATTGTATATCAATGACAGTTTCGTTTACCGGCAGCGGGCCGATGGCCTGATCGTCTCGACCCCCACCGGCTCTACCGCATACTCCCTGTCGGGCGGCGGCCCGATCATGCACCCGACCCTGGATGCCATGTTGCTGGTGCCCATGTTTCCCCACGCCCTGAGCAGCCGCCCGATCGTGGTGGACGGGAACTCCCGGATCCGCATCGAGATACTGGCGCGCAATCGCATCCATCCCCCGGTGACCTGCGATGGCCAGGTCAACATGACCGCGCGGCCGGGCGACTCGGTGCACCTGAGCAAGAAGAGCCATCGCCTGACCCTGCTCCATCCACTGGGGCACAGCTTTTACGCGAGCTGCAGGGACAAGCTGCGCTGGGGCGACGCGCTGGTAAATTGATGACAGATTTCCATCCCGCCCTCAGCGTAGGCATAGAGGAAGATCTGTTGCCGCTTAGCGTGCTGCTCCAGCGGCGCGGCGTGGCGCATCGGATTTTCGAGGACCAGGGCCGCCAGGTGCTGGCGGTGCAGCAGGCCGCACAGGCGCCGCAGGTGCGCTCCCTCTATCAGGCCTGGCGGGCCGGGGAGGTGCGCATCGAGCCAGTGGGGCAGGGCGCACTCCCGCCGCTGCGCAGCGCCGTCAGCTGGCGGGCGGTGCCGGTTACCGCGGCGCTGGCCGTGTGCAGTATCGGCGGGTTCCTGCTGTTCTTCCTGGGCTTTGGGGAGGCGCTGGCTTACCTGACCTTTACCCCCTTCGAACTGGTGGATGGCAAACCGGTGTTCGACCGCATCGATGGCCAGTACTGGCGACTGGTCACCCCCGCATTCCTCCACTTCGGCTGGCTGCATATTGTCTTCAATAGCCTCTGGCTGTGGGAACTGGGCGGCAAGGTGGAGCGGGTCCTCGGTCACCTCAATATGTTCCTGTTGTTCGTGGTGATCGCCATGGTCTCCAACGCCAGCCAATTCGCCTTCGGCGGTGATGGCCTGTTCGGCGGTATGTCCGGCGTGGTGTACGGGTTGCTGGGCTTTTCCTGGGTGGCGCCCCTGCTGCAGCCGGCCTGGCGCATCCAGCCAAGCCCCGCGCTGATGTTATTCATGGTCGGCTGGCTGGTGTTATGCATGGTGGGTGTGGTTGAAGTGCTCGGCTTTGGCGCGATAGCCAATGCTGCCCACCTGGGCGGCCTCCTCTGCGGCGCGCTCCTGGGCGCCATTTTCGGCCTGGCTGCGGGTAAGGGAAGCTCATGACGATAGCTGGCAGGATCAACCAGCTGTTTGTTTCCGCCGCCCTGGTGCTGGCAGTGGTGCTCACGGCCTTCACCGCCTGGCGCGAATACCAGTTCGCGCTGGATCGCACGGTGGACACCGTGCTCGCCAGGGCGCTGGCCCACCCCGAGTTGCAGTTCGAGATTTACCGGCGCGACCGGAAAGCGCTGCAGTCCCTGCTGGCGGGTTTCCTTGAGACCCCGGCGGTGGTGGGCGCTATCGCCCGGGATGGCCTGGACGAAGTTCTTGCCGAGCAGGCACGGGGTGACGGGACCGCGCCCGCGCCCCCGTTCGAGCGCCTGCGGGAGGGGCTCTCCGCCGCCGATAGGAGCCTGGTGGGGCTTGACGAGAACGGCGAGCCCGCGGCTACCGGCCTGTGGTCCGCCTGGCGCTACAGCGAACGGCCGATGTACCTGACCCTGCCCGTGCTTACCGCGGTAAACCCCGGGCAGCGCGGGCTTACCGCCTATGATTTTTTCGTCGCCCCGACCACTGCCGCCGCCAATTCCAGCCAGCGCATTATTGGCTACCTGCAACTGGCAATTTCGCGCTCTGCGCTGCTGGACGCAATCGGCCCCGTGGTAGGCAGGGTGTTTTTCGGCAGCCTCGGGCTGATCGCCCTGTGCGGCGTGGGGATCGCGCTGATGACCCGCCGTATCACCCGCGACCTGTCGCGACTGGCGCGACTGGCTGATGAGGTCGCCGCGGGGGAGTGGCAGAAACCGGTGGAGATCAGTGCCGGTAGCGAGGTCCGGAATATCGCCAATGTGCTGAACCAGGTGATCGAGGGCTTTACCCGGTTGAAGCAGGAGGCCGATATCGGTAATCGCCTGCTCAGCAGGAAGGTCGACGAGCGCACCAGCCAGCTATCCAGCCGGGAGCAGGCGCTCAACCAGGCGGAGGAAGAAATCAGCGAAACCCGCGGCAGGTTGCAGCGCCTGGCCTATTACGACTCCCTGACGGCCCTGCCCAACCGACACTTGTTCACCGAGCAACTCGACCTCTTGCTGGGGCTCAACCAGCGCAATGGCCAGACCCTGGCCCTGCTGTTCCTGAACCTGGACAACTTCAAGCGCATCAACGATTCACTGGGCTACGGCAACGGCGACCGGGTATTGCTTGAAGTTGGCAAACGCCTTACCGACAGCGTGCGCGGCAGCGACCCAGTGGGGCACCAGGTGGATGACCAGCAGTACAGGAATATCGATGTTTCCCGTCTCGGCGGCGATGAATTCACCGTGATCCTCAACCAGATCGACCAGGTGCATTCGGCGGGCGCAGTGGCGCAGCGATTGCTGGAAGTTTTGCAAAAGCCGATGGAGATAGACGGCCATGAGCTGGTGGTGAGCCCCAGTATTGGCGTGGCCATAGCCCCCCGCGATGGCGCCGATGCCCAGTCACTGCTGCGCGCCGGCGGTATCGCCATGCACCATGCCAAGGCGTCGGCCAGGGACAAGGTCCTGTTCTACAGCGAGCATATGGACTCTTCCGGTGTTGGTCGGCTCGGGCTGGAGGCGGACCTGCGCCGGGCGGTGGAGCGCAACGAGCTGGTATTACATTACCAGCCCCAGGTGAATACCGTCACCGGCGCGGTCGCGGGCGCCGAAGCCCTGCTGCGCTGGGAGCACCCCGAGCATGGCATGATTCCTCCCTTTCAGTTCATCCCCCTGGCCGAGGAGATCGGGGTGATAGGTGAACTGGGGCAGTGGGTGCTTGCCGAGGTCTGCCGGCAACTGCAGGCGTTTGAACTGGCGGGACTGTCCCTGCCCAGGGTCGCAGTCAACATCTCGTCCTTTCAGTTCTCCCCGACTTTTTGTGCAGACACACGCGATCTGCTGCAGCAATTCGCTTTGGCGCCGGCGCGGCTGGAGTTGGGTCTCACCGAGGCGATCCTGACGGACGAGGACAGGAGCACGTTTGAGAGCCTGAAGGAGCTGAAGGCGATGGGTGTTCACCTGTCCGTGGACAATTTCGGCACCGACTACTCGCCACTGGGCTATCTCAGCCGCCATGCGATCGACGAGTTGAAGATCGACCGCAGCTTTACCCTCGACTGCGACCGCAACGAGAAGAACGCGCAGCTGGTGATTGCCATCATCGCCATGGCCCGGAGCCTGGGCCTTGGCGTGGTGGCGGAGGGGGTCGAAAATGAGGCACAGTGCCGCTTCCTCATACGCAACGGTGTCCAGGTAGTACAGGGTTACCTGTTCAGCGCGCCGGTTGCGGCCGGAACACTTGAAGCGCTACTGGCGCCCTGGCATTTTGTGGACCAGGTGCAGGCGATCCAGGCCGGAGTCTGACATGGACTATTTGCAACTTGTCAGCAGCATGACCCCGGACATCTACCGCGGTCTCCTGCGCGCGGTGGAAATCGGCAAATGGCCTGACGGCAGGGCGCTTACGTCGGCGCAGCGCGGCGAGGCCCTGCAGGCAGTGATCGCCTGGAGCAAACTGAATTTGCCTCCAGACGAACAGATCGGCTTCATCGACAGGGGCGACAAGGCCGGGGACAGCTGCGATGATCCGGGTGAGACTGCCCTGAAATGGCAGGAATAGGAGGCAGGCGTGGCTGAGCTGTTGGCCAGGGGCCCGGTGCGAAAGATGAAAACCCGGCTGGCCGCGCAGGTCGAATATACAGCGCTGCTGGGGGATGACCAGGTTGAGCTCAACCAGTATCTGGGCCGCAAGCTCAGGCTGGAGTTCAGCGGTGCGATCAACTGCATCCATTGCGGCCGCAAGACGGCGAAGAGCTTCAACCAGGGCTATTGCTATCCCTGCTTCAAACGTCTGGCCCAGTGCGACAGCTGTATCGTGAGCCCGGAGAAATGTCACTACGCGGCCGGCACCTGCCGCGAGCCCGAGTGGGGCGAACAGCACTGCATGATCGACCATATCGTCTACCTCGCGAATACCTCGGGCCTGAAGGTGGGTATCACCCGTGGCAGCCAGGTGCCCACTCGCTGGATGGACCAGGGCGCCACCCAGGCCCTGCCCATTTTCCGGGTGGATACCCGCATGCACTCCGGCATGGTCGAGTTGGTGTTCAAGCGTCATATGGCCGACAAGACCAACTGGCAGGCCATGCTGCGGGGGGACGCACATCCCTGTGACCTGGAGCAGGCAAGGCTGCAGCTGCTCGCGACCTGCGCCGACGAGATTACCGCCTTGCAGCAGCAGTTCGGCTTGCAGGCGATCAGCGCACTGGAGGAACAGCAGCAAACCCTGATCAACTACCCGGTGCTGGAATACCCGGCCAAGGTCACCACCTTCAACCTCGACAAGAGCCCCAGCGCCGGTGGTACCCTGCTGGGCATCAAGGGCCAGTACCTGATTTTCGATGCCGGCGTTATCAATATGCGCAAGTACGGCGGCTACGAGTTGTCCCTGAGCAGGGATTGAATTTCACCACATACCGGGACCCGCGATGCGAGACGCCAAGCCAGCTGCCATTCACCTCAAGGATTACCGGCCACCGGCCTACCTGGTGACCCACACCGATTTGCACTTCGATCTATGGGAGGACCATGCGCAGGTCACTTCGCGCCTGAAGCTGCGGCGCAACGCTGGCGTCGACGCGGCGACCCCCCTGCAGCTGGACGGCGTGGGGCTCGAGCTGCTGGGCTTGCGCCTGGACGGGCAGGAAGTGGGCGCCGGGCACTTTACCGTCACACCGGAGCGTCTGGAAATCGCCCTGGTGCCCGCGAGTTTCGAGCTGGAGTGCCGGACCCGGATCTATCCCCAGAACAATACCGCGCTGGACGGGCTGTACAAGTCCCATGCGATGTTCTGCACCCAGTGCGAGGCCCATGGCTTTCGCAAGATTACCTACTACCCGGACCGACCCGATGTGATGGCGGTGTTCAGCGTGCGTATCGATGCCGACAAGGCCCGCTACCCAGTGTTGTTGAGCAACGGTAACCTGGTGGCAACTGAAGACCTGTCCGGTGGTCGGCACCGGGCCCGCTGGCAGGACCCCTTTCCCAAGCCGGCCTACCTGTTTGCACTGGTGGCGGGCGACCTGCGCTGCGTCGAGGACAGCTTTCGCACCTGCGGCGGCCGCGAGGTCTGCCTGCGCATCTACGTGGAAGAAAAAGACCTCGGCAAGTGTGAGCAAGCGATGCGTTCTCTAAAGAATGCGATGCGCTGGGACGAAGAGGTTTACGGTCGAGAGTACGACCTCGACATCTTAATTATACTCGCCGTCTATGACTTCAATATGGGGGCGATGGAGAACAA
>JBFZEF010000189.1:0-4134 GCA_041307045.1 Halioglobus sp. | reverse complement strand
TCCACCCTGGAACGAATTTCCGTCGGATATACGCACGCCAGCGCATCGAGCGCCAACTGCTGCGCGCTGGCAAGCGCCAGGCTGCGAATCAGCCACTTGATCTGCGGGATCTTGGTGGCGCTCATGCTCAGGGTGCGCAGCCCCAGTCCCAGCAGCAGCACCACGGCCACGGGGTCGGAAGCCATTTCGCCGCACAGGCTCACCGGCAGGCCATGTGCCCCGGCCAGTTCCAGGATGCGGCGCACCTCCAGCAGCACAGCGGGATGGACGTGATCATAGCGGGCCGCAACCCGCGGGTTATTGCGATCCAGCGCCAGCAGGTATTGGCTGAGGTCGTTGGAGCCAATCGAAATGAAATCGATCTTGCCGCTCCAGAAGGGAATCTGTGAGATGGCGGCGGGCACCTCCACCATCACCCCAAGTTGCGGGCGCTTCAGCCTGAGGCCCTCCGCCTCCAACTGCCGCATGGCGTCGGCGAGCAGTTCCCGGAATTCGTCGATCTCCCCGGTTGAGCTGACCATGGGCAGCAGGATGCGCAGGTTATCGAGCCCCTCCGAAGCCCGCACCATGGCCCGCACCTGGGTCATCAACAACTGGCTGTTGTCGAGCGTGAAGCGAATTCCGCGCCAGCCCAGCGCCGGGTTCTCCTCGTTCCCCAGCGGGAAGTAGGGCAGTTGCTTGTCGCCCCCGATGTCCAGGGTGCGCATATGCACCGGCCTGCCCGCATAGGCCGCAAGCACCTGGCGGTAAACCGCCACCTGCTCTTCTTCCGACGGGAAACTGTTGCGGATCATGAAGGGTATTTCAGTGCGGTAGAGGCCAACCCCCTGGGCGCCATTGCGCAGGCCCGGTGAGATATCGGCCAGCAGGCCGGTGTTGGTGTAAAGAGTAATCTCGGTGCCGTCGGTGGTTACCGCCGGAAACTCGCGGATCTGCTCCAGTTGCTGCAGCAGCAGGCGCTGGTCATCCTCCAGCTTGCGGTACTCCGCCAGGACTGGCGCGGCCGGGTTCAGGACCACCTGGCCGCTGTTGCCATCGACTATCAGCAGGCAGTCGTTCACCAGGTTGCGGATACTGCCGGTGCCCATCACCGCCGGCACGCCCAGTGCATTGGCCAGCACCGCCGTATGCGACAGGGCCGAGCCTTCAAAGCAGACGATACCCATCAGCATGCCGGTGGGAACAGCGGCTATATCGGATACGCTGACCTGGGCACCCAGCAGGATGATGCGCCGGTCCGTCCGCATCGACTCGGGCCTGATGCCGCGCCAGGCATTGTAGAGTTTGTTGCCGATATGGTGGATATCTTCCTGCCGGGCCTGCAGGTAGGGGTCATCCATCGCCCGGAACAGTTCCGCGAAGTGCTGGATGGCCTGGCGCAGCGCGCCGGGCAACCAGTTGCCACTGAGAATGCCCTGTTCCACGTGATCAAGGAAAGTCGAGTCGGCCAGCAGCATGGTGTAGGCGGAAAAAATACCGGCCACACTTTCGGACAGCTCGCCGGCGACAGCCTGCTGTTCCTGTTCGATTTCGCTGCGCACAACGGCCAGTAGGGCATGCCAGTCATGCAGCGCCGCCGCCGTATCGTGGCAGGGCGCGTTGGCGACCGCGTACAGCTCCCCGTGATCGCACAGGCGGCTGTACCCTATGCCGATGCCGGGCGCCCCGCGGATTCCGGAAACCCGTCCCTCGCCAGCCTCGGGTTTGTCCGAGGCCAGGGGACTGTTGGCCAGCAGCAGGGCCAGGTGGGCGGCGAGGGTGACCAGGAACCCCTGCTCCTCCTCACTGAACTGGCGGACTTCCCGGCCCTGTACAACCAGTACGCCAATCACCTTGCCGGTGTGCACCAGCGGCACACCGCAGAAGCTGTGGAAGCGCTCCTCCTCGGTCTCGGCAATGTAGAAATAGGCCGGATGTGATTCGGCATTGGCGAGGTTGACCGGGTGGCGGCTGGCCGCCACCAGCCCCACCAGCCCCTTGCCGGGAGGAATCCTGACCTTGCGCACCGCAGCGCCCGCCAGTCCGTGCGATGCAAGCAGGAGCATTTCGCCGCGGGAATTCGCCAGGTAGAGGCTACAGACATCCGCCGCCATGGTGGTACTGATGGATTCGACGACCAGGTTGACCTGGTCTATGGGTTGCTCAGCCAGTGCCACCGTATGCACGATGCGGGCTAAATGATGGAGTACACCTGTCATGGCAATGGCAGCTGATTAAGCGGCTTTCCCCGTGATTTTGTTTGCTATTGGCTGTCGCTGCTTGCAGCAGGCGTTGCCATCGTCAGGGCTTATATATGATTATCGCCAACAAAGCACAAGGGAAATTTGGCTGTAGCGGGCATTGCCGGGCGCGGGCAGGGCAATAGCGATACTCGACAGGCCGAAGCTGTGGGATGATAGCGCCCTAGCAGTGAATAACAAAAGAGCCCGGTCTGCCGCTCCCGCTCTGTCCATGAGCGAGCGACCGGTTCGTCACCCAGGCGGAGTCAGCAACGCAGCTATGCTGGATGAAGATCACTTTCCACCGCTGCCCGGGGCCGCGGTTCTGCACGTGGACCGCGCCAGTGAGAAAGTCACATTCTGCAACGCGCAGGGAGCTTCCCTGCTCGGCCGGGCAGTTGCAGGTCTGCATTGGTGGGATGCCCTGGGCATCGCGCCGGCGCAGGATCAGTTGCTGGCGCTGGCTGTCCGAACCGCAGTGCGCAGCGCGCTGCCCCCGACCCTGTTGAGACCACCGGGAACGGATGAGCTTGTCGCCGGCGGATACCTTTATGTGCAGGAGCGCCAGGGTAGCGCCACGGTAGTCCTGATATTGTTCGAGCTCGCATCCGGGCGCGAACTGCTGTTCCCACGGCCACTGCAGGCGACGGACGTGGTCGCGGTGCTGGGGGTGGATTACCCCGATTCGACCGACCTCTGGCGAGGCGGCGATAGCGCCAGGCATATGATAGACATTCGTTTCGGCCTGCAGCAGATCGTGCCCTCGCGCGATGATGTCGGCATGCCGGTGGGTATGGCGATTCCCGTAGCCCTGCGGGATGTAGGCATTGAACAGGCCCGGGATATCGCCAAGGCCCTGCTCTCCCACCTGGCCCCGCTGCTGGCGGGGAGCGCACGGATGCGCATCGGCCTCGCCCACTGCGCAGAGGGGGGCAGCGCCCTGTCTGCCTTGATCGCTGCCAACCGGGCCCTGTTGCGCCTGCAGCGTGTGGGTGCAGGCGATTACATAACAGCGGCAGCTGAGCGCGATGACCAGGTACTTGGCAGCAGTGTCACCAATGCCGATGGCATATTCGGGGAGGGCATTGGCCAGCGTGAACCGTTTGCCTACCTGCGCTCTGTCGCCGCTATTGCCGCCGACCCGCAGCATGCCGCCGACTATCTTGCGGCGGTGCTGGCCCTTACCCTCGGTCAGCGCGGTGTGGCAGCGGTGGCGATGTACCGCCGCCGTTTCGACGACAGCTACGATTATGTGACGGGCGGCCTGGCCGCTGACTCCGGGGCCACGGGCGTTGGCGAGAAGCAGCTGCCGCGGGGCATCCGCCAGCTGCTGCGAAAACCCAACACCCGGCTGTGGTGCACCCTCGATAGGGTTGCCCCCCCGGGCTCATCCAGCGCGCTGTATCCACTGCGGCTTTACGATCAGGTCCTGGGTTGTATGGTGCTGGAATACACCGAAGCCAGCGCCGCGGAGGCTCGCTTTGCACCGGAGGTGGCGGCGCTGCATCACCTGGCGACGGAGCTATCCCGGTTTGCGGACTGGCGCCAGGCCGGCGCTGCAGCAAGCCCGGCCGCGGTGGTCGCGCCGCGACCGGTCGAGGAGAGGATAGACGGCTATGTGGGTGACAACATGGAGGGTGCCATCGACCAGGCGGTCTTCCTGGCGCGGCTGGATATACCAGTGGCGATCATCGGGCTGCGCGGAACGGGCAAGTTCTACGTGGCGCAGGTCATCCACCGGGAAAGCGGGGCGGCAGCGGACAAGCTGGTCGCCATCGACTGCAGGGAGTTTCGCAGTCGCAAGGACGCGCTCAACCGGATCGCCCGTGAACTGGAGCGCTCCGCGGGCAGGACACTGGTATTCAAGTCACCCCACCTGATGAATCCCGAGGTCCAGCTCAAGCTCGCCAAACAG
>JBFZEF010000183.1:0-7725 GCA_041307045.1 Halioglobus sp. | reverse complement strand
GGTGTCGAGCTGGGCGGGGCACTCAAGAACGTCTACGCCATCCTTGCCGGCGTCGGGGCTGCCCTGGGACTCGGGGAGAATACCGTCGGGATGTTGCTTACCCGCTCCCTGGCGGAAATGTCCCGCTTTGCCGTGCAAATGGGAGCAAACCCCATGACTTTCCTGGGACTGGCCGGGGTAGGGGACCTGTTCGTGACCTGTTCGTCCCCGCTGTCGCGCAACTACCAGGTGGGCCTGGCACTGGGGCGGGGCCAACCCCTGGACGATATACTCGCGGCGATGGACCAGGTCGCGGAAGGTATCAATACCCTGGGACTGCTGAAAGCGGAGGCGGATCGGCGCCAGGTGCACATGCCGTTGGTGAAGGGCCTGTACGCGATCCTGTACGAGCATCGGCCGGTGGCCGACGTATTTGATGATATGCTGCACACCGAACAGGCAAGGGATGTGGAATTTGTCACGGGACCATAAATCATGATGTTGACGATCTGGCGTCACGGTGAAGCGGGACGCGCGGAGTCTGACCGCCTGCGGGAACTGACCGACCAGGGTTATGACGATATTGGTTTCGGGGCTCGCCAGTTCCATGAAGCCCTGGAGACGCGCGCCTTGCCCGCGCCTGATGAGATACTCTTCAGCCCCTGGATAAGGACCGCGCAAACCGCGCAGGTGCTCGCCGGGGCATTTACCCACGCCCACACGACTGAACTGTCCGCCCTGCGTCCAGGCGCTACAGTGCAGGCGGTGGAGGCAGCACTTGTGGCGACTGAGGATAAGGTCACTGTCCCCCGCCACGTCGTTCTGGTGACGCACCAGCCGCTGGTGTCGGAGCTGGTGGATCACTTCCTGGGAGCGGGTAACTCGGTGCCACCCCTGACGCCCGGCGGCTTCGCGACACTGGAATTGGATCTGCCAGCGCCCGCCTGTGCGACGCTGGTCTTCTGGGCTGTGGCGCCCGAGTACGAGACCGGGCTGTGAATACGTTGGCTCCAGCAGCCCTTCACTGGGAGGTGAACGGTCTGCGCCTGGCCGGGCTGTCCTGGGGAGATGCGGGGGCCAGGCCCGTGCTGGCACTGCACGGTTGGCTCGATAACGCCGCCAGCTTCAGCATGCTCGCACCGCTCCTGCCGCAACACCATGTGGTCGCGGTGGATCTCAGCGGTCACGGCAGGAGCGCCCAGCGCTCCCCCGATGCGACCTACCAGATATGGGACGACCTGCCGGAACTGCTCGGCGTACTCGACGGCCTTGGCTGGGAGCGGTTTGCGCTGATGGGACACTCCCGCGGGGCAGTGATCGCAAGCCTGCTGGCAAGCGTAATACCCGAGCGGGTAGAGCGCCTGGTATTGCTCGACGGCGTGGTTCCCAGGGAGCTTGGCGAGGATCAGTTTCCGCACCAGCTGCGCAAGTTCCTCGACGAGAAACGCCATTGGCAACAGCGCAACAACCGAGTGTACGCCAGCATCGACGCGGCGGCGGCGAGCCGTACCGGTAGCTCACCGCCTCCGGCGGCTGCAAGGTTACTGGTGGAACGCAACCTGCGGCCCTGCGCAGGCGGGTACACCTGGACCACTGACCTGCGCCTGCGCGGGGCGTCTGCTGTGAAAATGACTGGCGGCCAGATCGAGGCGGTGTTGCATGCGCTTACCATGCCCACGCTCCTGCTGCTGGCGGAGGAGGGATTTGGCAGGCACTCCGGGATTCTGGAACAGGCGCGCCGACACATCACAGGCCTCGAGGCTGAGGTCATGGCAGGGGGGCATCATTTTCATATGGAGTCCGGCGTTGCGGCCGTCGCCCGGCGTATTGGCGTCTTTTTGCAGTAGTGAGGTTGTTGTCACAGTGATATCAGGTATTTGCAGACTGCTGGCAGGAACCATCGCCCTGTTGTGGGTGGGTGCGAGTGCCGCCGTGCAGGCGGCAACTCCACTGGAGCTCCTGGAGCAGTTGAATGGCTACGCCCATGTCGAGATAGTCAGCCGGGTACAGAAAGAGGTGCGCGACTACGAGGTTGGCCTGGGTGCCATGCAGAAAGTTTCCGGCGCCTGGAGATTCAAGCGCAGCGAGCGCTTCAGCGGGACGCTGACGCGGTACACATGGCAGGTTGTCGATGGTTTCACATCGATCGAGGTGATGGATGTTCTGTTGGGCGAGGTCAAAAATCAGGAAGGGGTAAAACTGCTGTTTTCCTGCGATGCCAGGGACTGCGGCCAGGGGGTGCAGTGGGCCAACCGGGTGTTCCAGCAGCCGGTGCTCTATGGCCAGGATGGCATGCAGCGTTACCGCGTACTATCGCTCGGCGCGGACCCCGGGAGCCTGCTGATTGTCTATGCTTCCGCGCGTACCGCCGACCGGCAATACCTGCACGCGGAGGTGCTGGTGCGCGCGCCGTAGCCTAGCGCTTCATCTGCAGCAGCGAGAGGAACTCCTCCCGGGTTTTCTGTTCACTGCGGAAGCAGCCGAGCATGGCAGAGGTTTTCATCACCGAGTTCTGTTTCTCCACCCCTCGCATCATCATGCACATGTGCTTGGCTTCGATGATGACGCCGACGCCTTCGGCGTTGGTGACCTGCATAATGGTTTCGGCGATCTGGGTGGTCAGAGCTTCCTGAATCTGCAGGCGGCGTGCATAGAGGTCGACAATTCGCGCCACCTTGGACAGGCCCAGTACCTTGCCCGTGGGAATATAGGCCACGTGGCATTTACCGATAAAGGGCAGCAGATGGTGCTCGCACAGGGAGTAGAGCTCCACGTCCTGCACCAGGATCATCTCGCTGGAGTCGGAGGGAAACAGGGCATTGTTGACGACCTCATCGACGGACTGCGTATAGCCACGGGTCAGGAACTCGAAGGCCTTGGCGGCCCGCTTCGGGGTATCGGCCAGGCCGGGTCGGTCGAGGTCCTCACCGATGGCCTCGATGATTTTTGCCCAGTGCTGTTCCATCGGCGGTACTCCTAGCCTGCATTGATCGAACCAAACGCCGCACAGGATCGCGGGCCGGGAATAGTAACAACCTGCCTCCGCAGTGGCAATTGCCGCTGCTGGCCCCGCCATCGGGTACAATCAGTGTCGGCAAGGGAGAGCGACTTTATGGCAGTACCTGCGCACACCGTCGGCGAAGCCCTGCAGTATTGCAGCGAAGCGCTGTCCGGCAGCGATGTTTTTTTTGGCCACGGCACGGATAACGCATGGGACGAGGCCGTGCAACTGGTCCTGTCGGTTGCCGACCTGCCGCTGGATTCCGGTGACGGGGTATTGCCGCATCCCCTTGCCCCCGCAGCCTGTGCCCGGCTGGAAGCGCTGCTGCGCGCGCGTATAGAACAGCATATCCCCCTGCCGTACCTGCTGGGCAAGGCCTGGTTTGCCGGGCTTGAGTTTATCTGCGATGAGCGCGCGATTATTCCGCGCTCACCGCTTGCTGAGCTGATTCTCAACGAATTCCAGCCCTGGTACCACGGCCCGGCCCCGCGGCGCGTGCTGGACTTGTGCTGTGGCGGCGGTTGCATCGGCCTTGCGGTGGCGCATTATTTTCCTGATGTCCGGGTCGACCTGGCCGATATCGACCCGGCGGCGCTGGCGCTGGCCGGAGAGAACACGCAGGCGCTGGGCCTTGGCGACAGGGTGAATATCATCGAGTCGGATGTATTCGGTTCCCTGGGGGGTGTGCGCTACGACCTGATACTCAGCAACCCGCCGTATGTGGATGCACAGGACCTTGCGCAGTTGCCGGCCGAGTTTCGGCATGAGCCCGAACGGGCGCTGGCTTCCGGGCCCGACGGGCTGGAACTGACCCGGAGGATCCTGCGGGATGCACGCCGCTTCCTGGCCGACAGCGGTCTGCTGGTGGTAGAGGTGGGCAACAGCTGGGCGGCGCTGGAGGAGGCCTATCCGCTGCTGCCATTTACCTGGCTCGAGTTTGAGCACGGTGGTCACGGGGTATTCGCCCTGACGGCCAAAGAGTTGCAAGATTACGGCGCATGCCTGGACTGAAAACCTTATAATGGCCGGCCATTGGCGGGGGTGGGAGCGATATGGCGGGCAACACGATTGGAAAACTGTTCACGGTCACCAGCTTTGGTGAAAGCCACGGCCCGGCCCTGGGATGCGTCGTCGATGGCTGTCCTCCCGGCCTTGCGCTGGCCGCGAGCGACCTGCAGCGGGATCTCGACCGGCGCAAGCCGGGCACCTCGCGCTTCACCACCCAGCGCCGTGAGGACGACGAAGTGCAGATACTCTCGGGGGTATTCGAGGGTCACACCACAGGAACGCCCATAGGCCTTTTGATCGCCAATACCGACCAGCGCTCAAAGGACTACTCCAATATCAGGGATACCTTTCGCCCGGCCCACGCTGATTACACCTACCACCAGAAGTACGGTTTTCGCGACTATCGTGGCGGCGGGCGCTCCAGTGCCCGGGAAACAGCGATGCGAGTCGCGGCGGGTGCCGTTGCCAAGAAGTACCTGCTGGAGCGCTACGGCATCCGGATTCGCGGCTACCTTGCTCAACTGGGCCCCATCGTCGCCACGCAGCTTGACTGGGACACAGTGGATACAAACCCGTTCTTTTGCCCCGATCCGGCGCAGGTGCCCGTGCTGGAGGAGTTCATGGCGGCGCTCAACAAGCGCGGGGACTCCATCGGTGCCCGCATCAACGTGGTGGCCAGTGGCATGATGCCGGGCCTGGGTGAGCCTGTATTCGATCGCCTGGATGCGGATATCGCCCATGCCATGATGGGCATCAATGCTGTCAAGGGTGTGGAGATTGGCGCGGGTTTCGCCTGCGTGCAGCAGCACGGCAGCGAACACCGGGACCTGCTGACACCCGCCGGTTTCGTGGGCAATAACGCCGGCGGCATCCTGGGGGGAATTTCCAGTGGCCAGGACATCACCGTGAGCATCGCTCTCAAACCCACCTCCAGCATTCGCCTGCCCGGAGCAACGATCGACACGGCCGGTAATGCCATCGAAATGGTTACCCACGGGCGCCATGACCCCTGTGTCGGCATCCGCGCAACGCCCATCGCCGAGGCCATGCTGGCCATCGTGCTGATGGACCACCTGTTGCGTCACCGCGGGCAGAACATGGACGTGCGCTGCGACACACCGGCCCTGCCCGCCTCTGCGCCCCCCGGGACGATATCCTGAGTATCCCGGGCGGCACCAGGTGAGAAAGGCGAAGTGGCGCTACCTGCGCACGCTGGTGATCAGTGTGTTTTGCCTGGCCGCGCTGCTGTGGCTCGCGGTCAGGCAGTTTGGCGTCAGGCCGGAGGAATTGCTGGAGTTGTTTTTTGCCGCTGGGCTGGCGGTATTGCTGGTGATCGCCCTGGCCGGCATCGCGGCACTGCTGTGGGTAGGTCTGCGTAAACTCCTGCGGGGCGGGCGCGAGGATTAGTACCCTGCTGCAATCCGCGTGTCAGCCCTTTATGGGGCCGTGTTCCAGCTCGATCTCCAGGGTCATGGTCTCGGCTATCTCCTCCAGGCTGTCCTCGAGATCGTCGAGGTCGACATGGTCCGGAATCTCGGCATCGATACGGGCGCGGAAAATAAGCTCTGCGCTCATCGGCGCGCTGCTGACCTCGCTGTCCATTTCCACCACGTTGACTTCGCGCTGGGCCAGTGCACGGGAAATTTCGCGCACAATGCCAATGCGGTCGGGGCCAATCACCCTCAGGGTGATATCGCGGCCCCTGCGGCTGCTGGGCAGCGGTATGGCCGGCGTCACCCGTACGCTGAGCCCGGTGCTGGACAGCGCTTTGAGGTCAGCCTGTAGCGCCGCACCGTTTTCGTCCGGGAGCTTCACCAGTACGAGGCCGGCGAATTTGCCCCCGAGTTGGGACAGGCGGCTCTCAAGCCAGTTGCCGCGGTTGCTTTCGATCACCCGGGACAGGGACTCCACCAGGCCCGGGCGGTCGTCCCCGATAAAGGTCACGATATAGGATGTTTCCACCAATTTGACTCCATATTCACGGGCGCGGGACCTATATTAGCGCGCTATCCGGCACTACACTAGCGAACGGGACACAGCCTCTTTTGCCTGTACCGGGAGCACATGACGCAGTTTGTAGAAGTACCGCCACAGCGCCTGCAGGCGGATATCCTGCAGGCACTGCTCGAAGAGTATGCCAGCCGGGATGGTACCGACTACGGCGAACGCGAGCTGAGC
Organism: Halioglobus sp.; assembly: GCA_041307045.1. Classification (GTDB taxonomy): domain Bacteria; phylum Pseudomonadota; class Gammaproteobacteria; order Pseudomonadales; family Halieaceae; genus JARRPM01. The sequence goes on along the minus strand of JBFZEF010000183.1, from coordinate 1,559 downwards.
CTGGATCAAAAGGTCGACAGCCTGCGCGCCCAGATGCAACGCCGGGAATTACTTATCGTGTTCGATGTGGACAGTGATCAATGGGACTTGCTGCCGTCACAGCGGGCCCGTGAGCTATTGGTGGAATGACGGCGGCCATGTCCACTGAGCCCGATCATATTCTCGATGCTACCGGCCTGTTCTGTCCGGAACCCGTGATGATGTTGCACCACCGTATCAGGGATATTGCCGCGGGGGACACGCTGTTGGTATTGGCCACCGACCCCTCGACCACCCGCGATATCCCCAAATTCTGCAGCTTCCTGGGGCATGAGCTGCTGCAACAGGATGAACTGGACGGCAGCTTTCGCTACCTGCTTAAGAAGGGAGGGCAGCCCGGTTGATGCCCAGGACTGCTGCAGCTGCTGCCAACGCGGTCTCGCTTGCGGATTGCACCGCGCCCGTCAATTTTCAGGCACAGCGGCTCGAGGAGGTGTTTGCGCGCTGTTTTTCCCGCCGTTGGCGTACCCGGCTGGTGGGTGGAGCCGATGAGCCCAGCTACCAACCGGCCACCGACATTCATGCATTGCACGTGCTCCATTATCGCAGCGACTATTTTGCCAGTGCCCTGCACGAGACGGCGCACTGGTGCATCGCCGGTGAACGCCGCCGGCAATTGCCGGATTTCGGCTACTGGTATGCGCCTGACGGGCGCGATCAACAGCAGCAGTTGGCCTTCGAAGCGGTGGAAGCCAGACCCCAGGCACTGGAATGGTTGTTCTCCCTCGCCTGCGGATATCGCTTCCGTATCAGCGTCGATAATCTCGGCGCGCCGGGGGGGGTGCCCGACACGGGGCCTTTCAGGCAGCAGGTGTTGATCGCTGCGAGGCAGTGGCAGAGATGCGGCCTGCCGCAGCGGGCAGAGCTGTTTTTCCAGTCGCTCGCGCTCGAGTTCGGCACCAGCCTGCAGCTGCAAAACCTCGACCTCGATCTCACGGGCCTGTGCGGATGAGTCCGCTGGCAGCGCTGTCGATGGCGCCATGACCCTGCGTATCCTTGCCGATGAGAACATCCCCGCGGTCGAGCACTATGCCGGGACGCTGGCAAGCGTGCAGCATTTTTCCGGAAGGGCGCTGCAGCCGGAGCAACTGGCAGAAGTCGATGTGCTGCTGGTGCGCTCTGTCACCCGGGTGGATGCCCAACTGCTCGGCGACAGCCGGCTCAAGTTCGTCGGCACCGCCACCAGTGGCTTCGACCATGTCGACCGGGACTACCTTGGCCGCCGCGGCATCGCGTTCGCCCATGCGCCCGGCTCCAACGCCAATTCGGTGGTGGAGTACGTCCTGGCGGCAATAGCCGCGGTAGGGGAGCACCTCGAGCGCGTACTGGCGGGTGCTCCCGTGGGAATCGTGGGCTACGGTGTGATCGGCCGGACTGTCGCTACCCGGCTGCGGGCGCTTGGCATCAACTACCGGGCCTATGACCCCTGGCTCAGCCCCGGCGCTGTCGACCAACCAGCGCTGCTGCCGGAAATTCTCGGCTGCCCCGTGATCACCCTGCATGCGGAGATCGGAAGAGCA
>JBFZEF010000178.1:0-3570 GCA_041307045.1 Halioglobus sp. | reverse complement strand
TCGTTGTTTTTGCTGCCGGCGCTGCGATGGGTCAGCGCCATCACCAATAACTCAGGGTCAGTGAACTCGTGGCCCAGGGCCTGTTGCAGGACCGCGCTGGCTGCCATGTCCAGGCTAGCGTTTGGTCGAGCGGGTTTCTATCTTCAGATCGTCGAATCTCATGACAGCATCCACGATACCCATGATAGGCACCCGGGCTTCGTAACTGGCATCGATGTAGGTGCGACCTTCCTTGTGGGTGATTTCTACATCCTTGGGCTGCAGATCCTTGATCTGGTTGGTGTTGAACATGGTATCGAGCCGGCGCCGGATATCCCCGAGATCCTCCTCGTCGGGGTTATATTCCCGGGCGACGGTCTCCACGATCTCGCGAATGCTCAGGTATTCCAGGTAGCGCGGCAACATGCGGATAGTACACATCACGAAAAATCCCACCATGGCCGCAACCAGCAACATGCTGGGAAGGGACATGCCCCGTTCATACGTTTGCGTCTTCATCTGGTAAACCCCCGATTGCGCGAAAATTATTCTATCAGCCCGACGCGACTGAAGCTTGGAATGCTCAGCAGCGAGTCCCAGTGCATCCAGATCGCAAAGGCCCTGCCCACTATATCCTCTTCCGGCACCTGGCCCCAAACCCGGCTATCACTACTGTTATCCCGGTTGTCTCCCATCATAAAGTAGTGTCCGGGCTTCACCAACACCGAAAAATCCTGTGCCGGGCGGGACTGGTCCTGGCGCACCAGGTGCCTGGCATCGCCCAGTATCTCCAGCCCGGTCTGGTGCCGCGATGCGCCTTCCGGCACTACCGACAGGGTCTCCTCCGGGATCTCCTCGCCATTCACGTACAAGCGCTTGTCGCGATACTCGACGGTGTCCCCGGGCAAGCCAACGACGCGCTTGATGAAATAGGTTTCATTCATATGCGGCGGGAAAAACACCATGACATCACCGCGCTTGGGTTCGTTCAGCGGCCAGACCTTGGTGCGCAGCACCGGCAGGCGGATGCCGTAGGTATATTTGTTGACCAGGATGTAGTCCCCCACCTCCAACGTGGGCACCATTGAGGTGGACGGAATCTGGAAAGGCTCGACCAGGAAGGAGCGCAACACGAATACCACCAGCAACACCGGGAAGAATGACCTGGCGTATTCCACCACTACCGGTTCCCGCGCCACTTCGCCCAACTGCGCCTGGTACTTCAGGGCATGTTCGCTGCCGGATTCCTCCCAGCGGGGATACTGGCCCTGCAGCGCCGCCACGGTACGGCGGCGCCCGGGAGCGAGGAACAGCGCATCGAGCAGCCATATGAGGCCACTGCCAAATACCAGGATCACGAGAATAAGAGGGAAATCGATATCCATAATTGACCCTGTCAGCCATCCACCTTGAGCACCGCGAGAAACGCCGACTGGGGAATTTCCACCCTACCCACCTGTTTCATGCGCTTCTTTCCCGCTTTTTGTTTTTCCAGCAGCTTGCGCTTGCGGCTGACGTCGCCACCATAGCATTTGGCGGTCACGTTCTTGCGCAGGGCCTTCACTGTCTGGCGGGCGATGATCTTGCCACCCACGGCACACTGGATGGCCACGTCGAACATCTGCCGGGGAATAAGTTCCTGCATTTTTTCCGTGAGTATCCGGCCCCGGTGCTGCACCTGGTCACGATGCACAATCACCGCCAGCGCATCGACCCGCTCGCCGTTGATCAGTACGTCCAGACGCGCCAGCGCAGCCGGCTCAAACCGCTCGAAGCCGTAATCCAGCGATGCATAGCCCCTGCTGACCGATTTCAGCCGATCGAAAAAATCCAGCACGACCTCCGCCATGGGGATGTCGTAGGTCAGTGAGACCTGGGCGCCGAGGAACTGCATGTCTATTTGCGTGCCGCGCTTCTCGGTACACAGTGTTATGACATTGCCGAGGTAGGTCTGGGGCACCAGAATATGGCAGCGCGCGATGGGTTCACGCATTTCTCCTATGTCACCCACATCGGGAAGTTTCGAGGGATTGTCCACCTGGACCAGTTCACCGTTTTTCTTCACTACCTCATAGATCACCGTTGGAGCCGTGGTGATCAGATCGAGGTCATATTCCCGCTCCAGTCGCTCCTGCACGATTTCCATATGCAGCATGCCGAGGAAACCGCAGCGAAAGCCGAAACCCAGGGCATCGGAGGTTTCCGGCTCATAGTACAAAGATGCGTCATTGAGGGTCAGCTTGGCGAGGGCGTCGCGAAATGCCTCATAATCATCGGAAGAAATGGTGAATATGCCGGCATAGACCTGGGGCTTGACGCGCTTGAAGCCCGGCAGGGCCGGCACCGCCTCCTGGTGCAGCGCATGGATCAGGGTATCGCCCACCGGGGCACCGTGGATGTCCTTGATACCAGCCACCACAAAACCCACTTCGCCCGCCTGCAGCATCTCGCACTCCTGCCGTTTCGGGGTAAATATCCCCACGGCGTCCACCTGGTGCGCCTTGCCGATCGACTTGGCAACTATCTTGTCGCGCCTGCGCAGGCGGCCGTTTTTCACCCGCACCAGTGATACCACTCCCAGGTAATTGTCGAACCAGGAGTCGATGATCAGGGCTTGCAGGGGTGCGTCCCGGTCGCCAACGGGGGCCGGTATTTTCTGCACCAGCGTCTCCAGGGCATCCTCGATGCCGAGTCCGGACTTGGCGCTGACCAGGCAGGCGTGGGTGGCATCGATACCGATGATCTCCTCGATCTCCAGCTTGACCCGTTCCGGGTCGGCCTGGGGCAGGTCCATCTTGTTGAGGATGGGCAGGACTTCCAGCCCCTGCTCGATGGCGGTATAGCAGTTGGCGACCGACTGAGCCTCTACCCCCTGGCCGGCATCCACGACCAGCAGGGCCCCTTCGCAGGCCGCGAGGGAGCGTGACACTTCATAGGAAAAATCCACATGACCGGGGGTATCGATGAAATTGAGCTGGTACACCTGGCCATCCCTCGCCGTATAGTCGAGGGTCACACTCTGGGCCGTGATGGTTATGCCGCGCTCCCGCTCGATGTCCATCGAGTCGAGCACCTGTTCTTCCATTTCCCGGGCGCTGAGACCGCCGCAGTACTGGATAAACCGGTCAGCGAGGGTGGATTTTCCATGGTCGATGTGGGCAATTATGGAAAAATTGCGGATGTGGCCGAGATCACTCACTCATTAGGCTCGATTGGCGCCGGGCAGCACATTGCCCGCGCAGCGTAAACAACAGGGAATGGGCGCACCCGGGGCCGCCCTCAAAAAACGCGCGATTGTAACCCAGTCAGGCTACAACCGCCATGTACGCCGGGGCGCGAACCCCCGGGCAGAAAAAGCGTTCAGTCCCTGAGCTTAAGGCCGATGAACAGCGGCGCGCCGCGACGCACCAGACGCAACGGCACCGAGCTTCCGCCCTTCAGACCCGCCACGGCGGACTCATAGGCCTCGACGGATTTGATCGGGCTTGAACCCAGCAGGGTGATGACGTCTCCAGGCAGCACCCCTGCGGTTGCCGCCACCGAGTCGGGAATAACCGCGCGCACCAGCACGCCGCCGTTGATGCCCAGGCG
>JBFZEF010000177.1:0-10747 GCA_041307045.1 Halioglobus sp. | reverse complement strand
CCCACTGGCCTGACCCCGACTACCCCCACGAGGAAACGCTGGCGGCACTGGATGAACTGGTGCGCAGCGGGAAGGTGCGCATACTTGGTTGCAGCAACGAGACCAGTTGGGGGCTGACCAAGAGCCTGTGGGCTTCTGACCTGCGCTGCCTCGCGCGCTTTGAGACCATCCAGAACAATTTCAGCCTCAACAACCGCCGCTTCGAGGACGAACTCGCCCAGGTGTGCCGCCAGGAACAGGTGAGCCTGATTCCCTATTCACCCCTGGCCGGGGGAGTGCTGTCCGGCAAGTACAATGACGGCGCCCTGCCCGAGGGCGCGCGCTTCACGGTTTACCTTGGCGGTGAGGAGCGCCAGCGCAAAATGGCTGCGCGCTTCGTGAACGAGCGGGCAATGGAGTCCACCCGTCGCTTCCAGGCGATCGCTGCCGATGCCGGTATCAGCGTCGTGACCCTGGCCGTGGCCTGGAGCAAGCAACACGACTTTGTCGCTTCCACCATCATTGGCGCCACTGCGGTGGCGCAAATGCCGGACATCCTGGCCGCGGCGGACTTGACCCTGGAGCCCGGCATCCTTGCCAGGATAGATCAGGTATCCCGGGAAATCCGCTACCCGATGGGCTGATGCCGGCGGGCCAGCGAGTGCGATCGCCGACAGTTTTTCGCAAAGTGGGAAGTTGACGGTGTCTGAACTGATCCTGGTGTCGATCGTGTTTCTCACCTCCTGTCTCACCGCCGTGATAGGCCTGGGGGGCGGTGTGTTGTTGCTGATGCTGATGCCGGGCCTGGTGCCGACCGCCGCGATCCTGCCCTTGCACGCCCTGACTCAACTCGCCAGCAATGTGTCCCGGGCGGCCTTCGGCTGGCGCTCCATCGACCTTGGAATCGTGCCCGCCTTCACCGCAGGCGCGCTCGTCGGCAGTTGGCTGGGAGCCGGGATATACCAGCATATCGACCTGCAAGTCCTGCCGGCTTATATCGGTATCATTATCCTTGTTTTCACCTGGTTGCCGCTGCCGCGAGTTCATGGTGGCGGCAACATCGCCCTGGCGCTGGTAGGATTTTTCCAGACCGGGCTCGGGATGCTGGCCGGCGCCACCGGCCCGCTCGGGGCAGCGGTGCTGTTGCAGCGCAACAGCCAGCGCGACTGGCTGGTGGTGAATACCGCCGTGTACATGACGGTCAACCACGGCCTGCGGGTGGCAGCGTATTTTGCCGTTGGCTTCAGCTATGCCCCCTGGTGGGAGCTGCTTGTGGCCATGGTGCTGGCGGGCATCTGCGGATCATGGTTGGGTACGCGTCTTCGAGGCGTCGTGCCCCAGCGGAATTTTCACCTGTGGTTTCGCGTTCTTGTCAGCGCGCTGGCGGTGCGTATGATTCTGATGGCGCTTTAGCAGGGGTATCCTGCAGGAGGAATGAAGATGTTGGCCCACACCGTCCTGGCATTGTTGCTGTGCGCGCTGCTGGTCGCCTGTGCCGGGGGCGGGGCGCGGGCGGCAGGGACCGAAGCGGAGATCCGGCCGGACCAGCATTCCCTGCCCAGGACCCTGGTGTACGACTGCAATGGCTTCGAGTTCACGGCGCGCCCCGGCCCCGGCGAGATCGCTGTCTGGCTGCCGGACAGATACGTGGTGCTGTCGCAGGTACCCAGCGGATCTGGCGCCAAATACCAGGAGGGAGACATTGAATTCTGGAGCAAGGGCGATGATGCGATGCTGACTGTTGGCGACCAGCAGTACCTGAATTGCGCTCTCGCTCCTCACCGCGTTCCCTGGGAGGAGGCCCGTCGCCGCGGCGTGAACTTCCGCGCCATGGGCAATGAACCGGGCTGGTTCCTGGAGATCCAGCAGGGGCGGCAGCTGTTGTTCGTGGGCGACTTCGGCTCACGCCGCCTGACCACCCCCGACCCCGGCGAGCAGCTGCAGGGTGGCACCAGGACCTGGCACGCTGTCACTGAGTCGGCCGATTTGCGGGTGGAAGTGGTCGATGAAACCTGTGTCGACACTATGTCGGGTGAACAGCTGCCCAGCCAGGTGACCGTGACCCTCGAAGGCACGGTGCTGCGTGGTTGTGGCCGCGATCTCGAGAATCCCTGGCAGTAGCCCGGCACCCTGGCCGGGCTTTACCCCGGTTATTTTCCCTCTTTGTGCAAAAGTACCGGGCGCTGCAACAGTGAGTACGCCCGACATTGATCAACATCAAGGTTAGCTAGCCCTGTCGCCAATATCATGGCTGCAGACGGTGGAGCTTGTCTGTTTCCCTATTCAACACAGGAGTGATGCAATGAAAAAAGCCTTATCAATCGCGCTGGCGGCGGCCCTCGCGGGCGGCGCCGTGATGGCCCAGGCCTATGAAAAAGGTGATTTTGTCCTGCGCCTTGGCGCGGTGAATGTAGACCCCGATTCGGACAGTTCAGATATCAACCTTCCAGGTGTGCCGACGCTGACTGCAGAGGTGGGCGATGATACCCAGTTCGGCATCATTCCGATGTACATGCTCTCGGAAAAGGTCGGTATAGAGCTGTTGGCGGCTACGCCTTTTGAGCACGATATCAGCCTCAAGGGCAAGGGCGTAAACCTGGACGCGGCCTCGACCAAGCACTTGCCGCCCACGCTTACGGTGCAGTGGTATCCTCGCGGCGGCCAGGAGGGCTGGCAGCCCTTCCTTGGCATTGGCGCCAACTACACCATTTTCTTTGACGAGGAAACCACGAAGGGTCTGGATGGTACGCTGGATGCGGTGCTCGGCGCCAGCGAGGTCGATCTCGACCTGGACAATTCCTTCGGCTTGTCTGCCCAGGCGGGCGTCGATATTCCCTTCGCCAAGAACTGGGCGATCAGCCTGGCGGTCTGGTATATCGATCTCCAGACCAATGCCACGGTCAGCACGGATGTGGGCGATGTGAACTTCAAGACCGACATCAACCCTTTCGTCTACCACCTGGGTATTGCCCACCGATTTTAAACCCGTTTGACCGCCTCACCTACGGTCATATGGTGCCTGGCCCCGCTGGTTTCCAGCGGGGCCTTTTTTTATGTGCCCGATACCCGAAAAGAGGGGCACGCTGTAACGCGGGGCAGGCCCCTTCCTTAATGATGCATCTGTGAATGATCCACCGGCGCACCATTGCCGTGCCCGGCGTGGCTTGCATGATTGCCGTGCAGGGCGGTGATGTAGAGAGTCCAGGCGCCGGAAGCAATCAACAGCAGCGCGATAAGTAATTTCAGCCCGCGCCTGCGCAGGAAGCCCTGCAGGCCCTGGGCGCCGAAACTGGTGGCCAGCATCGCGGGCAGGGTACCCAGGCCGAAGAGGAACATCATCAGGGCGGAACTGGCTGCGTTCTGTGCGGTGGCTGCCCAGGCCAGGCTGCTGTAAATCAGGCCGCAGGGCATCATGCCCCAGCACAGACCCAGGGCAAAACCCTGGGTCCAGTGGCGCACCGGGAGCCAGCGCGATGCCAGATGTTGCACCGGCCGCCACAGTCGCGCCCCGGCCCGCTCCAGCAGGGCCATACCCCGCCACCAGTCGGCCACGTACAGCCCCATGCCGATAAGCATCGCACCGGCAAGGTAGCGCAAGGCAACGGTCCAGGCGGCAATATCGATGGCGCCTGCCGCGAATCCCAGCAAGCCGCCCAGCAGCGTATAGCTGCCGATACGGCCCGCATGGTAGGCGAGGGTGATCGCGGGTGAGCGGGGGCCACTCATGTTCAACGCCGCGGCGATGCCGCCACACATGCCCAGGCAGTGACCCGCTCCCGCAAGGCCAAGCCCCAGTGCGCTGGCGTAGCCCAGCTCGGTCACTCGGGTTGTTCCGGCCCGGGCGGTTTCTCTGCCGCCGCCGGGCCTGGCCTGGGAGCCTGGGGCTCGTCATCTGCGAGGATTTTCCATGCCTCCTTGTCCAGGTCATCGTACTGACCGCTGTCGATGGCCCACAATAGTAACTTGATGGCGATGCCGCAGAACAGCAGGGCGATCGGTATCAACAGGTACAGGCTATCCACCGGAAACTCTCATCGGGATCGCTTGCCGCGATTCAGGCGCAGGGAGTTTGCAACGACCAGCAGCGAGCTCAGTGACATGCCGATGGCCGCGGCCCAGGGTGGGATAAAGCCCAGCGCCGCCAGCGGGATACCGCAGGCGTTATAGCCCAGGGCCCATGCCAGGTTTTGTTTAATCACGCGCCGGCACTGGCGCGCCTTGCGCAGGGTGCTGGTAACGTTGTGCAGATCCCCCTCGGCGAGGACAAAATCCGCCTGGGCGCGGGCGAGATCAGTCGCGCCCGTGACAGCAAAAGAGGCGTCGGCGATACTCAGCACCGGCGCATCGTTGAGACCGTCGCCCACCATTGCCACCACTGCGCCAGTCGCCTGCAGTTCCTGCACTCGGGCCATTTTCTGCTCGGGTGTGAGGCCTGTCATCACCTGGCTGATACCGAGGCCGCGGGCGAGCACCTCGCCCTGGGCCGAGCTGTCACCGGTGAGTAGTTCCACCTTCAAGCCCGCTTCTGTGGCGGCCGCGATGACCCCGGCCGCTTCGGGCCTGGCGCGGTCATCCAGGCCGATCCAGGCAAGCGGCAGCTCATCCTTACATAGCGCAATCCAGTAAAAGGGCTCACCCGGCGGAGGCTGCAGGCTTGGCGCGTGCCTGCGGCAGAACTGCTCGCTGCCCATCCTGAGAGTGTGCTCGCCATCGCGGGCTTCAAGTCCGGCACCGACCTGGTACTGCACCTGCGTCAGGCCGCTGCCCGGGTCGATGTCCCTGAACGCCCTGGCCACGGGGTGGCTCGAGTACTGCTGCATGGCGGCGGCAAGCGCCAGCACCCGCTCTCGAGGCAGATCTGCAAGCAGTTGCACCCGGGCTATCGCCAGCGACCCGTCGGTGAGGGTGCCGGTCTTGTCGAACAACAGGTGGGTGGCGCGGGAGAGCGCTTCCAGTGCGTTTTCACCGCGCACGATCACCCCGGACCCGCGCAGGGCGCTGGCGGCACTGGTGAGAGCGGCGGGCGTGGCCAGTGCCAGCGCGCAGGGGCAGCTGATGACCAGCACGGCGAGGCTGATCCAGAACGCCTGCTCAGGTGCGATCTGGCTCCACACCAGGGCGGTTGCCGTGGTCACTAACAGAATCGCGCCGACAAACCAGGAGGCTATCCGGTCTGCCACCCGGGCCAGGCGCGGTTTCTCTACTTCGCCCTGTTCCACTGAGCGTTGCAGGGCCGCCAGGCGGCTGTCGCGGTAGCTGCCCAGCACCCGCCCTTCAAGGGCCGCCTCGATATTGACGGTGCTGGCGTAAATGGCGTCGCCGACCGCGACATCGCGCGGCAGGGGCTCGCCGTTGAAGCTGTCTTCGCGCACCGCGCTCTTGCCGCTGGTGACCTCTGCATCCACCGGGACGGTATCCCCGGCCTTCACCAGCACGGTGTCACCGGCCAGCAGCTGTACCCGTGGCACCGTGACCCATTCACCACCGCGTCGGGCGGTTACCGCGTCGGGCAGGGCGCCCTCGGCATCGAACCAGGCGAGGTTGTAGCGGATTCGCATGCGGCGCTCGAAGAAACGGCCCAGCAACAGGAAAAAGGTAAACATCACCACGGAATCGAAATACACCTGGCCACTGCCAGTAATCGTCGCCCAGACGCTGGCGAGCCAGGCGAGGCCAATCGCCAGCGCTACCGGGAGGTCCATGACCAGCGCTCCCTGGCGCAGGTGGCGCCAGGCGGTTGTAAAAAACACCCGGGAGGAAAACAGGACGACGAAGCTGGCAACCAGCAGGCTCACCCACCGCAGCAACCCCTGGTACTGGCTTTCGATGCCCTGGATATCCCCGGCATGCAGGGCGATGGCGAACATACCGACCTGCATCATACCCAGGGCAGAGACCGCGAGGCGGCGCAATTCCTGGCGCGACTCCTCCCCCACCTGGCGCCGTTGGGCCGAGGCCTGGAAGGGTCGTACCTGGTAACCCAGCGCATCCAGGCGGCTGAATATGCGACTCAATGAAAGCTGGGCGGGATCGAAGCGGATATCCAGCCGGCTCTGGTTCAAATTGACCAGTGCCAGGCTGACCCCGGGAAGACGTGCCATGGTCTGCTCTATCAGCCAGGTGCAGGCGGCACAGGAGATACCACCCAGCAGCAGTCGAGCCGTCACCTGGCCGTCGGGGCCGGTATCCGTAAAGCTCGCTGCCAGCGCGGGATCGTCATAGACGAGGTACTGTGCCGGCGTGGCAGACTCTGGTTCAGGGGGGCGTTGGCTGTAGGCGGTGCGCTGTCGGTAGAAACTGTCCAGCCCCGTGCTGCTGATGAGTTCGGCCACCGCGCGGCAACCCGGGCAGCACATGGGGCGCAATTCGCCGCCAATGAGCACGGCCAGTTCTACCCCTGCGGGTACGCGCTCGCCGCAGTGGTAGCAGCTGGTTTCTTCAGGGAGGGTAGCGAGCTTACTCGATAGCGACATTGTCGATGTCATGCTGTTCGATCTTGCCTCCCAGGCGCCAACCGTCGGCCTGGTCCAGACCCAGGGTCCAGTGCCAGCGAGGTGCTACCGGGGCGGGCAAAACAGCCTGGTAAATGCCCGGGGCGATTCTGGCGAGTGTCAGCGGGAAGTCGCGATCAGCTTCCAGCGGGTGGGACAGCAGCAGGGAGAGTGACGCGGCATCGACCGGCCCGGTGACATGCACGGTGACATGGTTTGCGGAGACATTCAGTCGGGCGGAGACACCCAATTCGAGGCTGCGCTGCTCTTTCTCGAGCTGGCGATTGATTGCCAGGCCGTACTTGTAATAGTCATCTGCCACGAGATCATCCGCACCGCTGTAGGCGATGTACACGGTGTAGAGGGCGGCAACCACCACGCAGCCGGGCAGTGCAATGAGAAACCATGGCCAGAACTGGCGGTACCAGGGTGTCGCATCGCCGCCCGGAAGGCTTGAGGTATTCATAGGGGCCTCATGAAGCGGGATTCGGTCGTGGCGCGCAGGGCGGGCGAATCGTCGGCAGTCGCGGTGAAATTCAGCTCAGTGCTGGGCAGGCTCAATGCCCCGGGCTGTGCACTCACCCGCAGGGTGATGCTGCGCACTTCGCCGCCATCCAGTCTATGCCGGGTCTCACCCACGATAGCGGCGCCGGCAATTCCGGAGATGCTGATTTCGAACTCGTGGGGATCGTTATCCATATTGGCCAGCTGCAAGGTATAGATATTCTCGATGGCACCGCTGTCAGTCGTTACAAACAGTTCGTTGCGGTCGCGAATGGCTGTCAGCTCCACCGGCACGCGCGCGATCACGTTGTACCAGAATACACCAACCATAATGCCGAGCACCAATACATAACCAATGATGCGCGGCCGCAACCAGTGAGTCCTGCCGCCAGCCAGTTCGTGCTCGCTCGTGTAGCGGATCAGCCCCCGGGGATAGGCCATTTTGTCCATTACGGAATTACAGGCATCGATGCACAGGGCGCAGCCGATGCACTCGTATTGCAGCCCATTGCGGATGTCGATGCCGGTGGGGCAGACCTGCACGCACAGTTCGCAGGCAATGCAATCGCCCAGCGACAGGTCCTTGTGCTCGACATTGCGCTTGCGGGACCCACGCGGTTCCCCGCGGTTGCGATCGTAGGAGACGATCAGGGTGTCCTTGTCGAACATCACGGACTGGAAGCGGGCATAGGGGCACATGTACTTGCAAACCTGCTCCCGCATCCAGCCAGCATTGATATACGTTGCCAGGGTAAAGAACATGGTCCACAAAAACTGCCACTTGCCTGTCGACAGGGTGACGAGTTCGTAGGCCAGGTCCCTGATCGGATAGAAATAGCCGACGAATGTCATGCCGGTGACGAAGCCCACAAACAACCAGGAGCCGTGTTTGGCCAGTTTCCGCGCAATCTTGTTCGCTGACCAGGGGGCCTTGTCCAGCTTCATGCGCTGGTTGCGGCTACCCTCGGTTTTCTGCTCCAGCCACATGAAGATGCTGGTCCAGACGGTCTGGGGGCAGGTATACCCGCACCAGATGCGCCCGGCAAAGGTCGTCACGGCGAACAGACCAAAGGCGGCAATCATTAACAGGAAGGCGAGCATCGGGAAGTCCTGCGGCCAGAAGGTCAGGCCCAGGATATGGAATTTTCGCTCCGGCAGGTCGAACAGCACGGCCGGGCGCCCGTCCCAACTCGCCCAGGGCAGGAGCAGGTAAGCCATCAGCAATGGCCAGCCGCTGAAGAGGCGGACGCGCTGGTAAAAACCCTCGATTTTCCGGGTATAGATCTTTTCGCGGCGCTGGTAGAGGTCGATCTCGCCGACCTCCGCAGGAGCGACTTCCTGGAGATCAATCAGATCCTTCTCAGACATGGTCCTGTTCCCTGGTAAAGCGGGTTACAACTGGCGGGGACCCGTCCCTGGAGCCCCGCGGGTTTGCCTGCGGCCTTTACTGCCGGCTCAGGCTGTAAATATACGCGGTGAGGATATGAATCTTGTCCTCGCTGAGAGTGTCCTTGAAGGCCGGCATTTTGCCGTTGCGGCCAGCCCTGAGTGTCTGCGCGATCTGCTCCTCGCTGCCCCCGTAGAGCCAGATCCCGTTGGTCAGGTTGGGTGAGCCGAGGGCAGGGTTACCGCGACCATCGGCGCCATGACAGGCCACGCAGTACGTCTCGAACACGGTTTTGCCTGCGGCGACCTGGGCCTGGTTGGTATCCCGACCGTTCAGGCTGAGTACATACTGGGTCACGTCGGCGATACCCTGATCGCCGATAATAGCACCCCAGGCTGGCATGGCAGCCTGGCGTCCGTTTACCAGAGTGGCCTTGATAGCGTCCGCATCGCCGCCCCACAGCCAGTCATTGTCCGCCAGATTGGGGAAGCCATACTTGCCTTTTGCATCCGCACCGTGGCACTGCGCGCAGTCGTTGGCGAACAGGCGCATGCCCATTTTACGCACCGCCGGGTCAGTGGCAATTTCAGCCACGGGCAGGGCGAGATAGCGGTCCCGCAGTTCCCGGTATCTCTGCTCCGCTGCGCTGACTTCCTTGTCGTACTGGTCTACCTGGGTCCAGCCCAGGATACCTTCGAATTTGCCCATCCCGGGGTAAATCATCAGGTAGCCGACCCCCCATACGATGGTTATCAGGAACATATAGAACCACCAGGCGGGCAGGGGGTTATCCAGTTCCTCTATACCGTCGTGGCTGTGACCCGTTGTCTGGTCGGGGGACTGTTGCGCGCGCGTGCGATTGGCGAACAGGACCCAGGTGACCCCCACCAATGTCACCGTGGTGAGGATAATTATCCAGTAGCTCCAGAAACTAGCCATTCCGCTCTTCCTCCTGCATGGTCTTCTGATTCAGCTTTTCGTCCGCAAAGGGAAGGTTGGCCGCGTCATCAAATTCCTTTTTTCGTTTGCTGCTGTATGCCCAGAAACACAGCCCTATAAAGGTAGCCATGATCAGGACCGTGCTGAGCCCTCTCAGGTCATTGATGTCCATAGCCACCTAGCGCCTCGCTTGCAGCAGGGTGCCCAGTTGTTGCAGATAGGCAATAAGGGCGTCGATTTCCTTCTTCCCGGCCACCGCAGCGGCGGCGCCACTGATGTCATCGTCGGTATAGGGGACCCCGACATTGCGCAGGGCGGCCATTTTCAGCGCGGTCTTGTCGGCGGCGATTTCGTCATTGAACAGCCAGGGATAGGCCGGCATGTTCGACTGCGGCACCACGTCCCGGGGGTTGTACATATGCGCCCGGTGCCAGTCGTCGCTGTAGCGCTTGCCCACCCGGGCCAGGTCGGGCCCGGTGCGTTTCGAGCCCCACAGGAACGGGTGATCGTATACGAATTCACCGGCGACGGAGTAGTGGCCATAACGCTCAGTCTCTGCGCGCAGGGGGCGGATCATCTGTGAGTGACAGTTATTGCAGCCCTCGCGGATATAGATATCGCGGCCCTCCAGTTCCAGTGCAGGCAGCGGTTTCAGACCGGCAATGGGTTCGTTGGTCTCCTCGTCGAAAAACAGGGGAACGAGCTCGACCAACGTGCCAAAGCTGAGGGCAACGATGATCAGGATGATCATCAGGCCGACATTTTTTTCGATTACTTCGTGTTTCATGGTCCGCTCCTTACGCCGCGCTCGCGACAGCCGGGGCTGCCTGCAGTTCGACATCTCTCCGGCTGGTCATGTACAGGTTGTAGGCCATCAGCAGCATGCCGCAGAAGAAGATCGTCCCCCCGATTACCCTGACGACGTAACCCGGGTAGCTGGCGGCAACCGACTCCACGAAGCTGTAAGTCAGGGTGCCGTCCTGGTTATAAGCCCGCCACATCAGTCCCTGCAGGATCCCGTTCACCCACATGGAGGTGATGTAGAGTACGGTGCCTATGGTGGACATCCAGAAGTGGGCGTTGATCAGGCCGATGCTGTACATGCGCTCGCGACCAAACATGATGGGTATCAGGTGGTACATCGCCCCGATGGAGATCATCGCCACCCAACCCAGGGCCCCGGAGTGGACGTGGCCGATCGTCCAGTCGGTGTAGTGCGAGAGGGCATTCACGGTCTTGATGGACATCATCGGTCCTTCGAAGGTGGACATGCCGTAGAAGGACAGGCTCACCACCAGGAAGCGCAGGATGGGGTCGCTGCGCAGCTTGTGCCAGGCCCCCGACAGCGTCATCATGCCGTTGATCATGCCGCCCCAGGAGGGCGCCAGCCGGAGCCGGGCCCTCACCATGCCGAGGCTCTGGGCCCAGTCGGGCAGGGCGGTGTAAG
>JBFZEF010000175.1:0-3927 GCA_041307045.1 Halioglobus sp. | reverse complement strand
CGGCGGGACTGACCCGCGAAAAAGGCGGCAGCTCGTGCTGTTCCAGCAGGGGATTGGGCATGGTTAGTGTACCTATTTTCTGGTGTCGATCTGGGAGCGGGATTCTAACCCAACGCCGACCAGCCCGGAAATCATCTGGGGCCAAGGTCCGGCCACGCCAGCTCCCACTGCTGCATGGGGTGATAGCTGACCCCGGTTTTGCCCTGCCTGGACTCGAACAGGGTGAAATCCCGATACGCCAGGCAGATCGCGCTCTGGCTTACCGGCGCCGCGGGCGCAGTGCTGCAGTTGCGCAACAGGCTGATGTGGGGTTGGAACGGCCTGCGGTCGCGCCGGGCGCCGGCCACTGTGGCCAGCTGGCGAAGTTTTGTCGCCAGCTGGGAGAGTGAGTCGGGCCATGTGCTGGGTCCCAACCAGTAGATACCTGGCCTGGGCCAGTAGCCGGCGCAGTCCAGGACCAGTTCCCCGCCCGCCGGCCGGGCTCGTTGCAGGGCGTCGTCCACCGCCTGGCACAGGCGTTCCAGCGGGCCGGGCGCGATCTCACCGACAAAGGCCAGGGTGATGTGGAAATTGGCCGGTGGCACGGGCCGGCCGGCGGGAGCCAGCTGGCGGTCGCGCCAGGCGGCGATCTGCAGGGCGATGTCGGCGGGCAGTTCCAGCCCGAAGAAGACACGCATCAGGGCGCGGGCTTTTTCTTCATCAGTGGCGCAAAGCCGTCATTGGGAGCTGCCGTGGCGGGTCTTACCCGGGCCGCCGGCTTGCCGATGTTTTTCTGGTTGCGCTGGCGCGATTTACTCTTGGCTGCAGCGGGTTTTGGCTTTTTTTTCTTGCTGCCCGCGGCCTTGCCGGAAGACTTTTGATTCTTCGGGCCGTTGAAGCGGGCTTTCAACCCCGGCACGCTGCGCCGTTCGAAACTGAGCTTGAGGTAGCGCTCGATACTGATCATCAGGTTCCAGTCGGTGGCGGTCACCAGTGACAGGGCCAGGCCGCCGGCGCCGGCCCGGCCGGTGCGGCCAGTGCGGTGCAGGTAGTCATCGCCGCTGTGCGGCAGATCAAAATTGACGACGAGGTCGATATCCCTGACGTCGATGCCGCGGGCGGCGACATCGCTGGCGCAGAGAATATTGATTTTGCCGTCGCTGAAACGGGTCATCACCTCCCTGCGTTCCTCCGTACTCATTTCGCCGTGCAGGCAGGCGCAGCGCAGTTGGTGGTATTTCAGCAGGCCCGCCAGGCGCACCGCGGTGCTGCGCTTGTTGCCAAACACCAGGACCCGCTGGAAGCTCTCCTGCCCGAGCAGGGCGAGCAGCAGCTTGTCCTTGTGCTCCAGTGAGTCCGCCAGCACCACCTGGTGGACGATGCTGCTGTGGGGCTGCCGCGGCGCGCCCGCCGCGATGGTTTGTGGCGAGCGCAGCAGTGAATTGCTGATGCTGCCAAGGTCCCGGTGGTTCATGGTGGCCGAAACCATGATGGCCTGGCGCTCGCCGGCGCAGTAGCCGTTGATTTTGAGGACGTCGTCCCGGAACCCCATATCCAGCATGCGATCCGCCTCATCCAGCACCAGCAGCTGCAGGCTATCCAGCCGGGTGCTCTTGCGCTCGCAGTGCTCCAGCAGGCGGCCGGGGGTGGCGACGATAATCTCCGGGTTCTTGCGAAACAGGGACTGCTGGTAGCGGAAATCGGCGCCACCGGTGACGCCGTAGACCTGCAGCGGGGTTTTCGGCAGCAGGGCCCGGCACTGTTTCAGCACCTGTCGCGCCAGCTCCCGGGTCGGCACCAGGATCAGGGCCCGCGGCCCCTCCGCCCGTGGGGACTCCGGCGGCGCCAGCAGGCGCTGCACCAGCGGCACCAGGTAGGCGAGGGTCTTGCCGCTGCCCGTTTCCGCACTGACCACGAGGTCCTTGCCGGCCAGCGCCGCGGGAATGACCAGGTCCTGCACCGCGGTGGTGGTAGTGAAGGGCAGGGCGTCCAGCGCGAGCTGCAGGCGCCTGTCCAATTGCAGTTGTTCGAGCACTCCGGTGCTTCCTCTTCGCGACGCGCAGAATGTAACAATGAGGGTGACAAGGTACACTAGCCCCTCCGGCAGGGGAACCGCCGGGTAGTTGGTCACTCACCAGGCATGGAGCAGGCAGTATGCTAAAGGCAGTCAGGATCCACCGGACCATGGTTACCCCGGTCATCCTGCCATGATGGCCGGCAGGCAGGTGCAGCCGGTGGTGTTGCAGGGCGAAGGCGTGCGGCTCGAGCCCCTGCAAGCGGAGCATGCCAATGGCCTTTACAATCGGGGGCGCACGGCGGCGGACTGGATTTACCTGCCGAGGTCCTGTTTTATCGACCTGGCCGACGCCCGCCAGTGGATCGACGAGGCGAATGCGGCGGCCGACCAACTGCCGTTTGCCATCGTTGAAACCGGCAGGGACAGGGTGGTCGGCAGCACGCGCTACCTCACCATCCGGCCCGAACATCGCTCGCTGGAAATCGGCTGGACCTGGCTGGGAGCGGAGTGGCAACGCACCGGCATCAATACCCAGGCCAAGCTGCTGTTGCTGTCCCACGCCTTCGAGCACCTGGCCTGCGTGCGGGTGGAGTTCAAGACCGACGCCCGCAACCTGCGCTCACAGCGTGCGCTGGAACGGATTGGCGCCACCCGCGAGGGCGTCCTGCGCAACCACATGATCGTGCAGGGCCATTATGTCCGCGATTCAGTTTTTTTCAGTGTGACCGATGCCGAATGGCCGCGGGTGAAAGAGCGGCTCGCGCTGCTGCGCGAGCGCGCCTGAACCCGCGATGACTCAGCTGATCGTCGCCTGCACGGTCTCGTTCTCGGAAAACCTGCCGGCGAACAGGGGAGAGGTCAGGTAGCGTTCGCCGGAATCCGGCAGGATCGCGACGATCATCTTGCCGCGGTTGGCGTCCTGTTGGGACAGGCGGTGGGCCACGGCCATGGCCGCGCCGCAGGACACGCCGGCGAGAATACCCTCTGAGCGCATCAGCTTGTGGGCCCATTCCATGGCTTCATCACTGGATACCTGTTCCACCTGGTCGACCATGGCCAGATCGAGGTTGGCCGGGACGAAGCCGGCGCCAATGCCCTGGATCTTGTGCGGCGCGTGGCTGGGTTGGGTGCCCGCCTTGGCGGCGGTGATCATGGTGGTGGAGTCCGGTTCCACCGCGACGGTGGTGATAGCTTTGCCCCGGGTCTGCTTGATGTAGCGGGAAATGCCGCTGAGAGTGCCGCCGGTGCCCACGCCGCAGACAAGGATATCGATCCCGCCCCCGGTATCTTCCCAGATTTCAGGGCCGGTGGTGCTTTCGTGGATGGCCGGATTGGCGGGGTTCTCAAACTGGTGCGGCCCCCAGTACTTTGACGGATCCGAGGCGATGATCTCCTCCGCCCGCTGGATGGCCGCGGGGATACCCTTCGCGCCGTCGGTCAGGATGACCTGGGCACCCAGAGACTTCATCAGCATGCGCCGCTCCAGGCTCATGGTATTGGGCATGGTCAGGATGCAACCGTAGCCGCGGGCAGCGGCGACAAAGGCGAGGGCGATGCCGGTATTGCCGCTGGTGGGTTCGACAATGGTCATGCCGGGCTTCAGGCTGCCGTCCCGCTCCGCGGCGAGTACCATGCTGGTGCCGATGCGGCATTTGACCGACATGGCGGGGTTGCGATTTTCCAGCTTGACGTAAATGTTGCCGTCGCTGATATGGTTGATTTTGACCAGGGGGGTTCCCCCTATGGTTTCAGAGTTGTCGCTGAATATTTTTCCCACGGTGGCTCCCTGTTGTGCGCGACGCCGATGCCGGCACCAGACGCATAAGACTAGTGGGCGCCACCTGTCCTGTCCACCGTCGCCATCCTCAGGGACTGCAGTGTTTGCGGACCCACCAGTGTTTCGCGCAGTTTGCCGCTGGGGTCCAGCACCA
>JBFZEF010000174.1:0-9275 GCA_041307045.1 Halioglobus sp. | reverse complement strand
TTTACCTGGCGGACCTGGTGTTCGACTGGCTGCAGGGGCTCGGCGGCCTGGCGGCGATGGAGGTCATCAACCGGCGCAAGGCGGAAAAACTCTACAGCGCCATCGACAGCAGCAGCTTTTACGCCAATCCGGTGGAGCTGCCCAGCCGGTCTTTGATGAACGTGCCCTTCACCCTGGCGGACCCCGGCCTGGACAAGCTGTTCCTGCAGGAGTCCGAGGCCGCGGGCCTGTTGAACCTCAAGGGTCATCGCTCGGTGGGCGGCATGCGCGCGAGCCTGTATAACGCGGTCAGCGAAGCGGCGGTCGATGCCCTGATCGCCTTCATGCGCGACTTCGAGCAACGCAAGGCCTGACCGGAACGAGGCGGAGGTTTTTCGACGGTGACAATGCGACGATGACAGATAGCAGGGACCTGAACCAGGTCAGGGCGGACATCGATGCCATAGATCGGGAAATCCAGGCGCTGATCGCGCGCCGGGCGCAGTGCGCCCAGCGGGTGGCGGCGATCAAGCTGGAGGATGCCGAGGCCGCCCGGCTGCGGGGCGAGGCTCAGGCGGAGGTGGTTTATTACCGGCCGGAGCGCGAGGCCCAGGTATTGCGACGTATCATCGAGCGCGATACCGGCCCGCTGGCGGGTGAGAGCGTTGCCCACGTGTTTCGCGAGATCATGTCCGCCTGCCTGGCGCTGGAGCGCCCCCTGCAGGTGGCCTACCTCGGGCCCGAAGGCACCTTCACCCAGGCGGCGTCCCTGAAGCACTTCGGCCACGCCGCCGTCTGCGTACCCCAGCCCACCATCGACAGCGTGTTCGCCCAGGTGGAATCCGGGCAGTGCAATTACGGTGTGGTGCCGGTGGAGAATTCCACCGAGGGCATGGTCAGCCACACCCTGGACAATTTCATGGACTCGCCGCTGAAGATATCCGGCGAGGTGGAACTACGCATCAGCCACCACCTGCTGGTGGCGCCCGCTACCGACGCCGGGGATATTGTGAAGATTTGCGCCCACCAGCAGGCACTCGCCCAGTGCCGCAACTGGCTCGACCGGCATTACCCGAATACCGTGCGCGAGGCCGTCAGCAGCAATGGCGAGGCCGCCCGGCTGGCGGCCACCACCCCCGGCGTGGCGGCGGTCGCGGGGGAGATAGCGGCGGAGCTCTACCAGCTGCAGGCACTGGCCGAGCACATCGAGGATTACCCGGACAACACCACCCGCTTCCTGGTGATCGGCCGGGAGGAAGTGCCCCCCAGTGGCATGGACAAGACCTCCATTATCGTCTCCAGCCGCAACAAGCCCGGCGCCCTGTTCGCCCTGCTGGACCCATTCCGGCGCGCCGGGGTGAGCCTGACCCGCATCGACACCCGGCCGTCGCGCACCGAGAAATGGGCCTACGTTTTCTTCATCGAGTTCGAGGGGCATTTGCAGGATCCAGCGATCGCCACCATCGTGGCGGAACTGGAGGAGCAGTCGATCCTGTTGAAACCCCTGGGATCCTATCCCCGGGCCGTTCTGTAATATGCCTGCGGCTTACCGCGCCGACACCGTGGTCATTCTCGGCCTCGGCCTTATCGGCGGCTCCCTGGCGCGGGCCCTGCGCCGCAGCGGCTTCAGCCGGCGCTTTATCGGCTATGGCCACCGGGAAGCTTCCCTGCGGCGCGGCGTCGAGCTGGGGGTGATAGATGACTTCACCCTCGACCTGGAACAGGCCATCGGGCAGGCGGATATCCTGGTGGTGTGCACGCCCACCCTCATCGCCGCGGACATGCTCCGGGACATCCTGCCCCGGCTGGGAGCGGCGGGCGGCCCGGTGATCACCGATGTGGCCAGCGTGAAGGGCAGCCTGCGCGACGCCGCGATCGGGGCCATGGGCGCCATGCCGCCGCGCCTGGTGCTGGCCCACCCCATCGCCGGCTCCGAGCGCAGCGGCGTGGAGGCGTCGGATGCGGACCTGTTCATCAATCACCGGGTTATCGTGACGCCGGTGGAGGGCAATGACCCGGCGGCTCTGGAGCTGGTGCGGGCCATGTGGGCCAGTTCCGGCGCCGAGGTGGTGGATATGGCGGTGGACGAGCACGACGCGGTGCTGGCCGCCACCAGTCACCTGCCCCATGTGCTGGCCTATGCCCTGGTGGATGCGCTGGCCCAGTCTGCGGCCAGCGAGGACATCTTCCGTTTCGCCGCCGGCGGTTTCCGGGATTTCACCCGCATCGCCTCCAGCGACCCTGCCATGTGGCGCGATATCGCCATCGCCAACGGACCGGCCCTGCTCAACTCGATCGATCTGTTCAGCGAGCACCTCGGCCGGCTGCGCCAGGCGATCGTGGAGGGCGATGCCCGGAGTCTGTTCGCAACGTTTACCCGCGCGAAACAGGCCCGCGATGATTTTGCCGCCATTCTGGCTGAGCGCGGCCGGCGCAAATCCTGAGAGAGACCGTATGGAATTCAAAGTACAGCCCGGCGGCGAGATCACCGGCGAAGCGCGGGTCCCCGGCGACAAGTCGATCTCCCACCGCTCCATCATGCTGGGCGCCTTGGCCGAGGGAACCACCCATGTCAGCGGTTTCCTGGAGGGCGAGGACGCCCTCGCCACTGTCGCGGCGTTTCGCGCCATGGGGGTGCGGATCGAGGGGCCGCAGGAAGGTCAGGTCACCATCCACGGGGTGGGCCTGCGGGGGCTGGCCGCTCCCGGGCGTCCCCTGGACCTGGGCAACTCCGGTACCAGTATTCGCCTGCTCTGCGGACTGTTGGCGGGGCAATCCTTCGATTCCGAGCTGACCGGTGACGAATCCCTGCGCGGCCGGCCCATGGGGCGGGTGATCGATCCCCTGACCCTGATGGGCGCCGAGGTGACGGGCGCGGCGGGCGGCCGGCCGCCCCTGCGTATCACCGGCGGCCGCCCCCTGCGGGGGATCCGCTACGACCTGCCCATGGCCAGCGCCCAGGTCAAGTCCTGCGTGCTGCTCGCTGGCCTCTACGCCAGTGGTACCACCGCGGTCACCGAGCCCGCGCCCACCCGGGACCACACCGAGCGCATGCTGCGGGGTTTCGGTTATGCGGTGGATCGCGAGGGCGGCGTGATATCCCTGAAGGGCGGCGGCAGCCTGCAGGCCACCAGCATCGATGTGCCGGCGGATATTTCCTCTGCGGCTTTTTTCCTGGTCGCTGCCAGTATCGCCCCGGGGTCCGACCTGCTGCTCACCCACGTGGGTGTCAATCCCACCCGCACCGGCGTTATCAATATCCTGCGGCTCATGGGGGCGGACATCAGCCTGCGCAATGCGCGGGAAGTGGGGGGCGAGCCGGTGGCGGACATCCGGGTGCGCCACGCGCCGCTCAAGGGTATCGAGATCCCCGCGGACCAGGTGCCGCTGGCGATCGATGAATTCCCGGCCCTGTTCATCGCCGCAGCGTGTGCGCAGGGGCGCACGGTATTGCGCGGCGCCGAGGAACTGCGGGTGAAGGAGAGCGACCGCATCGCCGCCATGGCGGAGGGCCTGGCGACCCTGGGCATCCGCAACGAGGTGCTGGATGACGGCATTATCATCGACGGCGGCAGTCTGGGGGGCGGCGTTATCCGCACTTTCCACGACCACCGTATCGCCATGTCCTTCGCCGTTGCAGCCCTGCGCGCCGCAACGGAAATCCGCATTCTCGACTGCGACCACGTGGCTACCTCCTTTCCCGGCTTCGACGCCCTGGCCCGTGGCCTGGGCCTGCAGATATCGGCGATGTCGGATTGATCCGTGGCTGAGATTCCGGTCATCACCGTGGACGGGCCCAGCGGGGCTGGCAAGGGCACCGTCAGCCATATGCTGGCCGACACCCTGGGCTGGCACTTCCTCGACAGCGGCGCCCTCTACCGGGTGGTTGGCCAGGCATGCCTGCTGGAGGGGGTCAGCTGGGACGACCACCCGGCGGTGGCGGCCATCGCCCGCCACCTGCAGGTCAGTTTCAGCGCGGCGCCCGGTGGTGAGATCCTGGTGGCCTACAAGGGGAAGGATGTCAGCCGCGAGATTCGCACCGAGGAGGGGGGCCGCGGCGCCTCCACCGTGGCGGCGATCCCGGCGGTGCGGGAGGCCCTGCTGGCGCGCCAGCGGGAATTCCTGCGGGCACCGGGCCTGGTGGCCGATGGCCGCGACATGGGAACCGTGGTTTTCCCGGCTGCGTCCCTCAAGATCTTCCTCACCGCCAGTGCCCTGGAGCGTGCCGAGCGGCGCTATAAGCAGTTGATTGCAAAGGGTGAAAATGTTAGTCTCCCGCGCCTTCTCGAGGACATACAGGAGCGCGATGCCCGCGACAGCAGTCGCGCAGCGTCGCCCCTGGTGCCCGCGGAGGACGCCATTGTCATCGACAGCACCGCCACTCCCATAGCGGACGTGTTCGCACAGGTGATGCAGAAGGTGAGAGAAAGGGGTCTTATCAAGGCGTAATCTGCGCCGATCTCCCCTGAAGTGGTAAAAAAACCTGTTGCTTGCGCTGAATCCAGTCAGGGTGTCGGGCAACAGTCAACAGCGGATGACCCGCGCCGGCTGGAGGCGCGGTTTGAGGCGGGTAACCGCCGATCATAATTGACAGGTAATGTGCAATGAGCGAATCCTTCGCCGATCTATTTGAAGAAAGTCTGAAAACCGTCGATATGCAGCCCGGCGCCATCGTCACGGGCGTGGTCATCGACATGGATAACGAGTGGATCACCGTCCATGCGGGCCTGAAGTCCGAAGGTGTTATCCCCCGTGCCCAGTTCCTCGATGCCAATGGCGAATGCAAGCTCAGCATCGGCGACGAAGTGCAGGTGGCGCTGGAAACCGTGGAAGACGGTTTTGGCGAAACCAAACTGTCCCGCGAGAAGGCCAAGCGCGCCGAAGCATGGAAGGATCTCGAGGCCGCCCACGAGGCGAACGAGATGGTCAAGGGCATTATCAACGGCAAGGTCAAGGGCGGTTTCACCGTCGACATCAATACGATTCGCGCGTTCCTGCCAGGCTCCCTGGTGGATGTGCGCCCGGTGCGCGAGACCGTGCACCTGGAAGGCAAGGAGCTGGAATTCAAGGTCATCAAGCTGGACCAGAAGCGCAACAACGTGGTGGTTTCGCGCCGCGCCGTGATGGAAGCGGCCAACAGCGTCGAGCGCGACGCGCTGCTGGAGTCACTGCAGGAAGGCATGGCGGTGAAGGGCGTGGTGAAGAACCTGACCGACTACGGTGCGTTTGTGGACCTGGGCGGCGTGGACGGCCTGCTGCACATTACCGACATGGCCTGGAAGCGCATCAAGCATCCGTCCGAGATCGTGGAAGTCGGCCAGGAAATTGATGTCAAGATCCTGAAGTTCGACCGCGAGCGCAACCGTGTATCACTGGGCCTCAAGCAGTTGGGCGAGGATCCCTGGGTCGCGATTACCGGCCGCTACCCCGAGGGCAGCCGGGTCAAGGCGCGTATTACCAACCTGACCGATTACGGCTGCTTCGCTGAGCTGGAAGAGGGCGTGGAAGGCCTGGTGCACGTCTCCGAAATGGACTGGACCAACAAGAACGTCCACCCCTCCAAGATCGTCCAGCTGGGCGACGAGGTAGAGGTAATGGTGCTGGATATCGACGAGGAGCGCCGCCGCATCTCGCTGGGTATCAAGCAGTGCCAGCAGAACCCCTGGGATGCCTTCGCGGAGCGCTACGCCAAGGGCACCAAAATCACCGGCAACATCAAGTCGATTACTGACTTCGGGATTTTTATCGGCCTGGAAGGCAACATCGATGGCCTGGTACACCTGTCCGACATCAGCTGGAATGAGACTGGTGAAGAGGCGGTGCGCAATTACAAGAAGGGCGACGAGATCGAAACCGTCATCCTGTCCATCGACCCTGAGCGCGAGCGCATCTCGCTGGGTATCAAGCAGCTGGAAGGCGACCCCTTCGGCAACTACGTGGCCGAGAACGATCGGGGTTCCATCGTGACCGGTGTTGTCACCGAGGTGGATGCCAAGTCTGTCGTGGTCAAGCTGGCGGACGATGTCGAGGGCGTACTGAAAGCCTCCGATATCAGCCGCGACAAAGTGGAAGACGCCCGCAGCATGTTCAAGGTCGGCGACAGCGTCGAAGCCAAGATCATCTCGGTGGATCGCAAGAACCGCGGCCTGGGCCTGTCAATCAAGGCCAAGGACTACGAGGATGAGCAGGAAGCCGTGAAGTCCCTCAAGGAGCAGGAGGCTGAGTCCACCTCCCCGGGTACGATTGGCGGCCTCATCAAGGCGCAGATGGCCGAGAAGTAGTCTCCTGCACCCGGGCCTCGGCCCGGGCGAAGGCACAAAAGGCTCGCTTCGGCGGGCTTTTTTTTGCGCTCTTCTGGCTGGTCATTGGCAGCCGCAACGGCTGCGGGGTATGCCTGGTCAGGACCGGTAACCGCCGGATTGGCGGCGGCGAAAGTGCCTTCCCCGCCTACTTTTCCGTTAAAAAATAACAACTTGCGAAAATAATTCCGGGAGGTCACAATAGTTAGCAGTGCGTATTGACCGATAAAAAGACCTCTGCACAAGGAGGATATATGACCAAAAGTGAATTGATCGAAGCCATCGCGGCGCGGCAGGCCCAGTTGTCGTCCAAGGACGTAGAACTGGCGGTGAAGACCGTGCTGGAGCAGATGTCCCAGGCGCTCGCCGCGGGTGAGCGCATAGAGATTCGCGGCTTCGGCAGTTTTTCCCTGCACTTCCGGGAACCGCGCCGGGGTCGCAATCCCAAGACCGGCGATTCCGTCGAGCTGACGGGTAAGTACGTTCCCCACTTCAAGCCCGGCAAGGAATTGCGCGAGCGGGTCAACTTGAGCCTGCAAGCGGGGCAGTGAACTCGCCAGGCCGCGACGGCGGCCGTCACCAGGTAGGGCATGGGGATTGGTAAATCGGGACCGGATGTCAGAATGAAGCAGCTGCGCACTATACTCACCGCCATTATCCTCATTGCCGCTGTCGCTCTCGGGGTGTTTTTCGCCCTGTTGAATAAAGATCCCGTCCCGCTCAACCTGATCATCTTCAGCTTTGAGCCTCGCAGCCTCGCGCTCTGGCTGCTGCTGGCGTTTATCTTCGGCGGGCTTGCCGGCGTACTGGTTTCCTCGTTTTACCTGATGCGCTCCCGGGCGGCGCTGGTGTCAGCCCGGCGGCAGTTGGCCCGGACCCAGTCAGAACTGGAGCGGGCGCGCACTGCGCCAGGCCCCGGCACGGAATTGAAGGTCAGTGAGTGACCTCATAGTCTTTGGCCTGTTGTTTGCCGCCATCGCTATCGGTTGGGCGCTGGGGCGGCGCAGCGCAACCTCCCCCCCGCCTGCCAGCACTTACTTTTCCGGACGATCGCGAAGTGTCGAGCCGCGTGGTGACGCGCTGATCGAGCACATCAGCGAGGACCTGGCGCTGGAGGCCGGCAGCGCGAGGACCCATATCGCCATGGGCGTGCAGTTGCGCCGGCGGGGCGAGGTGGATGGGGCCGTTCGTATCCATGGGGACCTGCTGGCGCGACCGGCGCTGGCGGCGGAGGATCAATTCCGGATCCGGCTGGAACTGGCGCGGGATTACATCAGCGCAGGCCTGCTGGACCGGGCGGAGGAGCTGCTGTTGCAACTGGTGCGGGATTATCCCGGGCAGTGTCGGCTGGCGCGGGAACACCTGCTGGATATCTATGAGGCCGAGCGCGACTGGCGCCGCGCCACGGAGGTGGCAAGGGCGATGCTGCCGCGAAAATTGCCCTGGGACAGGCGGGGGCAGGGGCCGTTGCAGCGCAGTCAGGGGCCGGCCCTGCGCCTTGCCCATTACTGTTGTGAACTGGCGCAGGACGCGCGCCTGGCGGGCCACCTGGAGGACGCGCGCGGGATGCTGCAACAGGCGCTGGAATTAGACCAGCGCTGCGTGCGGGCGTCCCTGCTGCTCGGCCAGTTGGAGTGCGACGAGGGCCGCTACCGGCAGGCCGTGCAGGCCCTGCGGCGGGTGCGGCAGCAGGACCCGGACTACCTGCCGGAGACTATCACCCTGTTGCGCCAGTGTTACCGGGGGCTGGACGCTGGGCGCTCCCTGCGGGAGTACCTGCTGGAGAGCCTGGCGCAGCGGCCGACACCGGCCCTGGTGGCGGCGGTCGCCGCGGATATGACCCTCGCAGAGGGCGATGCGGCGGCGGAGTTCCTCGCGTCACAGCTGCTGCAACACCCGTCGCTGGTGGGACTGTCCCAGTTGATTGGCCTGCAGCTGGGGTGCAGCGAGGGCAAGTCGAGGCAGGACCTTGCGCTGTTGCAGGGCCTGGCCGAGCGCCTGCTGGCCAGTCGGCCGGCCTATCGCTGCGGCCACTGCGGATTTGCGGGTAAACACCTGCACTGGAACTGCCCCGGCTGCAAGCATTGGGGCAGTATCAAGGCGATCGGCGGTCCTGGCTAGGCACCCGCCGCAACTCACTGGAAGCACACATGGATACACCGGTCATCGTAGCCCTGGATTACAGCTCGGCGGAAACCGCGCTGGCGCTGGTGGCGCGCCTGTCCCCGCACCTGTGCCGGCTGAAAATCGGCAAGGAATTATTTACCCGCGCCGGGCCGGCACTGGTTGAAACCCTGCACGGCAAGGGTTTTGAAGTGTTTCTGGATCTCAAGTTTCACGACATTCCCAACACGGTTGCCGCCGCGGTGCGCGCGGCGGCTGAACTCGGTGTGTGGATGGTCAATGTCCACGCCAGCGGGGGGCGCAGGATGATGGAAGCGGCGGCGGAGGCTGCGCGAACCTCCGCCCACAGGCCCCTGTTGATTGGCGTCACGGTGCTTACCAGTATGACCGACGCGGACCTGGCGGAGCTGGGGTACAGGGAAACCGCCGCCCAGCGAGTGCAGCGGTTGGCAGCGCTGGCAGCGGACTGCGCCCTGGACGGCGTGGTTTGCTCGGCGCTGGAAGCCCCGGCGCTGCGCGCGGCCCGGGGCAAGGACTTTTGCCTTGTCACACCCGGCATCCGCCTGGCCGGCGATGATGCAGGGGATCAGCGCCGGGTGGTGACCCCGGCGGATGCCGTCGCGAAAGGCGCCAACTACCTGGTGATCGGGCGTTCCATTACCGCCGCCCCCGACCCCCTGGCAGCCCTGCGGCGCGTTCACGCCGAACTGGGTTTAGCCGAATAGAATCAAATGTGGCCGGCGGCTGGCCGTTCGCAACCGCGCTGCTAAAATTCTCCACGGTACGGATGCCTGCACGGATGCAGCACGTCAAATGGAGATGACATCATGACCTATTCAATTTTGTTGGACAGATATACCCGGCTGGCAGCGG
>JBFZEF010000171.1:0-4634 GCA_041307045.1 Halioglobus sp. | reverse complement strand
AACACCTACAATTCCACCGGCCCGGAACTGAGCCTGCTGAAGAGCAAGGGCACCACCAACCCGGCCTTCATGCATCCGCGGGACCTCGCTGCGCTGGGGATTGCCGATGGCGAGATCTGTGAAGTGTATTCCGCCCACGGCCGGATTCCCGCGGTGGCCGCTGCCAGTGGTGATATCAAGCCCGGCGTGATTTCCATGTCCCACTGCTGGGGTGGCAGCCCCGACCCCGCGCTCGAGGCCGACGTCCGGGTGCGCGAGCTGGGCAGCAATACCAACCGGCTGATAGACAACCGGCAGCAGGCGGAAAAATATTCCGGCATGCCACGCCAGAGTACGATTCCGGTAGGCATCAGGAAGTTGTCCTGAGCCTGCGCCATCCACCGCGAGCAGCGGTGGGCCAATCCCATCTGGAGTTGCAGCAATGAGCGACAAGAAACCTTTCCGATTCTCCCTGCAGAGTTTCAACACGACCTCGCCCAAAAGCTGGCGCACGCTGATCGACAAGACCGAGGCCCTCGGCTACTCCACGTTCTTCCTGGCGGACCACGTCCTCAGCGCGGGGCCCGCCATGGACAGCACCTACCACCCGCCCCAGATGCTGGCGGCGGTCCCGGCGATAGCCATGGCCCTGCAACAGACCACCACCTTGCGGGTGGGCTGCCGGGTGTTCTGCAATGACTACCGCAATCCCGTGGTGCTGGCCAAGGAAGCCGCCACCATGGACTACCTCTCGGAGGGCCGCCTGGAGTTCGGCATCGGCGCGGGCTGGATCAAGGCGGAGTACGACGCCATCGGATTGCCCTTCGACGAGTTTCCCCAGCGCTTTGCCCGCTGCGCCGAGTTCGTCCACGCCTACAAGGCGTTTATGGCCGGGGAACCCCTGTCCATCCAGGGAGACTTCATCAACTGGTCCGGTTTCTCGGGCCTGCCGGGGCCCGCCCAGCGCCCCCACCCGCCCCTGATGATCGGCGGCGGCAGCAAAAAAATCCTCGGCTTCGCCGGCCGGGAGGCCGATATCGTCAGCCTCAATTTCAACAACCGGGCCGGTATGCTGGGACCCGATGGCATGAACTCGGGGCTCGCGGCGGCCACGGCGCAGAAGATACAGTGGATCAGGGACGGGGCCGGTCCGCGCTTCGACCAGCTTGAGCTGGAAATCGGCGCCTACAACACCATCGTCACCGACCACCCGGTGCCGACCGCCAGCGCGATCGGCGACATGCTGGGAATGAGTGCTGAGGATATTCTCGCCCACCCTCACTGCCTGATCGGCAGCGTTGACTACATGTGCGAGGAACTGGAACGCCGCCGGGAGACCTACGGGATTTCCTATATCGCCGTGCTGGATGACGGTGAGAACAATATGGTGGAAAACTTCGCGCCGGTGGTTAAGCGCCTGGCAGGAAAGTAGCGGCCGCAGTGTGCTTGCCGGTGCGCGGCGCCGCAGGCTGCTCGTGAGGACGCGAAGTCGGTGCCGGGGCGCAGGGGTTTTGTATATAATGGTCGTCGAACACAGCCTGTTTTAATCAGGTGGATCTGTTTTTTTATTCACCGCACCGCCCTGGAGGGCAAATGGCCGCTGACAAGTCTCCACCGAACAAGGATGCCGCCGCAGCGAGCGACGACGATATCAGCTGGCAAGCGCAGAAAAGCGCCATGACCCGGGACCGCATCCTGGATGCGACCATCAACTGCTTCATCAATCTCGGCTATACCAACGTGACCACCGCCAAGGTCGCCAGTACTGCCGGCGTCTCCCGCGGCGCCATGCTGCACCATTTTCCCTCCAAGACGGAGCTCATCCAGGCCGCGGTTGAGTACCTGCACGGCAAGCTGCTGGAGGACTATACCGCGCGCGTCAATGCGATCCCCAAGGGTAAAAAGGGCAAGGCCCGTCGCCGCGCCGGGCTCGACGCCTACTGGGAATACCTGGTCGGTGACCTCGCCACCATCTATCACGAGCTGTGCGTGGCGGGCCGCACGGATCCGGAGCTGCAAAGCATCCTGCGCAGTTCCAGCTCGCGCTTCGCCGAGCATGTGCACAAGACGAACTCCGTTTTGTTCGAGGAGTGGAATGATCGCGGTGACCGCTACCTGCTGGCCATGGACGTCGTCCGCTTCATGATGGAGGGCATGGCGCTGGGCCAGTTGACGGTGGACCGCAAGCAGCGCATCCCCAAGCTGCTCGACTACCTTGGAGACCGGCTGGAGGAAATCTTCGAGGACAGTGACTCCAGCGCAATCGGCCGCCACACCAACAGCAACCAGTAGGAATTGAAATGACAGAGCAGGCGGTCAATTACGATGATGTGAAAATGTATCGCCTGGATCCCGAACGGGAGAAGGAGCTGTTGCACGCGGCTGGCGAATGCACGTTCATCTGGTCGAACAAATCGGGGCATCCGATCGGCGTCACCACTGCCTACGTGCCGGCAAAGGGCAAGATCTGGATGACTGCCACCCGCGAGCGGGTACGCATCAAGGCCATTGCCAGGGACGGGCGATCCTCGATCGTCATCACCAGCACCGGGACACCGATGGGCGGCGGGAAGACGGTCACCTACAAGGGCCATACCGTCATTCACGATGACCCTGAAATCAAGCAGTGGATGTACCAGCTGCTGGCAGCAGGCATGGTCCGCGCGGCCAGCAAAGACCCGGACAATGCGTTCACGGCGGGACTCGATCCGGCGTTGTTCATCCGCTTCCTGGACACCCCCGAGCGGATAGTCCTGGAGTTCACCCCGGAAATGTCGATCCCGTTTGACGGCGACAAAATGGCCGCGGGCACGGCCCAGGCCTACGCCGACTTCGTCAAGCAGGACGCGCTCAGCAGGAAAACCTGAAACGCTGCATTCGGAGAAAAACTTATCGTCTGGCTTAGCGTGTTGCGCGCAGGGCCATATAACGCTGCAGGTGACAGTCCTCGTCACCGTAGAGCTTGGACAACAGCAGCAGCCGTTTGAAATGGTGCCCCACTGCAAGCTCGTTCGTCATGCCGATGCCCCCGTGCAGCTGCACCGCCTGCTGTGACACGAACTTTCCGGCCTCCGCCAGTTTGACTTTCAGCGCGGCGCAGGCCAGCGGGGTTTCCGCGCTGCCCTCGTCCATGCGGATCACCGCGTTGTAAAGCAGTGACCGCGTTTCCTCGACTTTCAGGTACATGTCGGCCATGCGATGCTGCAGTGCCTGGAACTTGCCTATGGGCTGGCCAAACTGCTCGCGGGTACGGGTGTACTCAACGGTGCTGTCCAGTAAGACCTGCATGGCACCGAGGGCCTCGGCGCCCATGGCGATTATGGCGTTGTCGATCACTGTTGCCATCAGGGGCCAGGCATTATCGACGTCCCCGAGAATACAGTCGGCAGCCACCGCCACATTGTCCAGTCGCAGGTTTGCCGCACGGCTGCCGTCCACTGCGGTAAACGGCTCCAGGGTCACGCCCGGCAGGGCGGTGTCTACGATAAACAGGGTCAACCCGCGCTGGTCGCGCCTGCCACCGGCCGTGCGCGCGCTCACCACCAGGTAATCGGCGCAATGGCCATTCAACACGGCGATCTTGTCGCCATTGAGGCAGTAGCCATCGCCGCGGGCGGTCGCTTCGCAGCCTACCGACGCCAGCTCGTAACCGCTGCTGTTCTCGGCAAAAGCAAATGCCCACTGCTTGCCGCCGTCGATGATGCCGGGAATGTAGTCTGCCTGCTGTTGTGCACTCCCGCCGTGGCGCAGGAATGCGCCGCAGGTAATCACGGTTGCCAGGTAGGGTTCCCGCACCAACCCCCTGCCAAGTCTCTCGCAGAACACCATGACATCGGCGGCGCTACCGCCGATCCCGCCCTGGGCTTCGGTGAAGGGCACTGCCAGCCAGCCGAGCTCGGCGAACTGCTGCCACAGCCCGGCGTCGTAGCCAGCCTCGGTGCGGCTGAAGCACAGATGGTGGGACACGTCACAATGATCGCCAACAAACCTGCCGACGCTGTCCTGCAACAGGACCTGTTCTTCGCTAAGGGTAAAGTTCACGCAAACCCCGTGATCTGAGGTGAAATGGCTGAATCTGCCGGGCAGAGGAGTGAGCGGGATGCTAGCAAAGCGGGCCCCGCAAAACAATCAGTCCCTACTGTTTTATTGCTTTAAAAATTGCCCTAGACTGCAAAACCCAACGCCGTCCATCGCAGCTGGAGGGCGGTGATAGAGTTCAGCGGAGCGTGGCATGGATCTCGGAATACGCGGTAAGAAAGCCCTGGTCAACGGCGGCAGCGCGGCCGACCGCTGCGCCCGGGAGGCGGCGACCCGCTTCCTCGCCGAGGTAATGTGAGCGCGGGCGGGCCGGCCAGACCTCGGCCGAGCCAGGCGCAGATCGAAGCGCTGGCAGGTCATGTTTTTCCCGGCGGCAACTACCGCATAGCACACTGGGAAAACGTTCTGCTTACCGGTTGCACAGGGGCCGACCTGCTGCCGAAGGGGCTGGCTCACCCCATCGCGCTGTTTCACCTGCCGATTGCCGGCAGCGGCACCAGCATCGCGGGGATGTTTGAGCTGGGACAGGCGGAGTCAGACCTTTCCATCATGATCGAGAGCTACGACTGGGAGTTCTTCATCCCGCTGCTGGAAGAGGTCAGCTATGTGGTCACCGG
>JBFZEF010000170.1:0-3172 GCA_041307045.1 Halioglobus sp. | reverse complement strand
CTACCAGAACATACTGCAGGCCCGGGCCGGGCTCATCACTGAGCAGGAAATGTGGCAGCAGCTCTACCAGGGCTTCCAGCGCGGGCTGGCGGAAACCGCCTTCGATGGCCAGCCCCTGCACCGGGTGAGCGACAGGCTGCGAGCGGACGGCGGTTTCATGCGCGTCTACTGGAGTGGCGCCTGGTACTTCCTGGCCGCCGACACCCGCCTGCGGCTCGAGTCCGGAGGGCGGCTCAGCCTGGATACGGCGCTGCAACAGCTCAACCAGTGCTGCGCCGAGGATCGACTTTCCGTTTCCCAGTTGGTGGCCCTGCTGGATGATTTGAATCGCGTGGCGCTGTTCCGCAATCTCTATGACGAGGTAGCGGTCTCCACAGCCGTGCCGCCCTTTGCAGCGATTTTTGCAAGCCTGGGTATCGATATCGTCGACGGGCAGGTCAGGTTGCAGGAAACAGGCCCGGGCGCCCGCCTGCGCAAGGCAATCGCCAACGCTCCCGGGGCAAGCCTGTAATTGTTGCGACGCGGCGTTATACTGAACCGTTTGGATCCCTGTACCTGGAGCAGGTAATCTTGAAAAAACCTGTATCAAAAGAGGACGTACGGGCGGAGTTGCGGCGCGAAACCGAGCGCTTCCTCAGCGGGGGAGGCGAGGTGGCGGAGATTCCGTCGGGTGTCAGCGGAAAGAATCCGGATGACGCTCCCCTGTTCCTGAACCGCAGGCTGTTCACCGAGCCGCCCCTGCCGCGCACTCCCGTCCCGGAAGTCATAGCGGCCATTGACGCCCGGCGAGCGCTGAACCTGCGGCGGCAACCCCTGCGCAAGCGCAGCCGGTTGCCCCAGCCCAGGCGCAAGATCATCTACGATGATTTCGGCGAGCCACTGCGCCAGGTGTGGGTGGAGGAGGACTGAGCGAGTGAGCCAGCAGGCGGCAGGCTCCGTATTACCGGCGGGTACACGCGGCACAGGGACAGATGATTACACTGCACGAGAAAATCGAGGTAAACCGTCCGGTTGAGGAGGCTTTCGCCTACCTCGCCGACTTTCGCACCAGCGAGCAATGGGACAGCACGGTCATATCCGCCACCAAACTCAGCAGCGGCCCCATAGGCAGCGGCACCCGGTTTGAAGTGATCTGCCGGCAACCCCTGGGCAGCCTCAAGTTCGCCTACACCCTCACTCACCACGAGCCGGGCAGATTGCTGAAGTTGCACGGCAGGGGCCGCTTCTTTGATGTGGATGATGAAATACACTTGGCAGAGACAGCCACCGGCACGCTGATAGATTACCGGGCCACATTCACCTTCAAGGGGCGCCTGGACGCCCTGGCTGGCCGCTTCCGCACAGGCCTGCAACAGATGGGTTACAACTCGGTGCAGGGCCTCAAGCGCGCACTGGAAGACAACTTTCCCGTGCCAGAGCTATCGGCCTCGGGGCACCGGGGGCAACGGCTGGTCATTCCGGCGATCGTCGATTTCACCCGCTTCGGCTACACCAGGGGCAGGAAGCGCTGGCTGCCCGTGTCCCGCTGGATGGGTAACAAGCATGTAGTGATTACCGGTGCCAGCGCGGGGCTTGGCCTGGCCGCGGCGCAGCGATTGGCTGAACTCGGGGCGGAACTCACCCTGGTCATCCGCAACGAAAGCAGGGCGCTTGAACTGAGACAAGCCATCGAGCGCGAGACCGGCAACAGCCGCATACATATCGAGATCGCCGACCTCAGCCTGATGGCCGATGTGGATCGACTGGTCAGGCGCATGCGGCAGAGTGGCAAGCCGATAGACGTGCTGGTCAACAATGCCGGGGCCCTGTTCAACCCGAGGGAGGAGACCTCCGAGGGTTTGGAGCGCAGCTTTGCCCTGCTGCTGTTGAGCCCTTACCGCCTGACTGAGGGCCTGAAACCATTGCTGGCCAGGGCCGGCCAGCAGGCCCGGGTTATCAACGTGGTTTCGGGGGGAATGTACAGCCAGCGGCTCGACCTGGAACGCCTGGAGGCGCCATCGGACGCCTACTCAGGGAGCGTCGCCTATGCCCGGGCCAAGCGGGGACTGATGATTGTCACGGAGCTGTGGGCGCAGGCCTGGAAGGGAGACAATATCGTGGTCAATGCCATGCACCCCGGCTGGGCCAGGACACCGGGCGTGGAATCCGCCCTGCCGACCTTCAATCGCCTGACCGGGCCGCTACTGCGCACACCTGAACAGGGCGCCGACACGATCGTCTGGCTGGCCACTGCCACCGAAGCGGGCAGGGTCAGTGGCGCATTGTTTCTCGATCGCACACCGCGCACCACTCACCTGATGGCCTCAACCCGGGAAACACCACCGGAACGCGGCGCCCTGATGGAGGCGTTGAGGACCTATCGGGCAGGACCATCGGATCCCCTGCTGCGGACCGTGGCCGGCTGAGCGCGGCCTGCCCGGCCGGGGCTCAGGGTTCGTAATGGTCGCTGGTCATCAGGCTGTCGCTGAAGAGGCTCCTGCCAGCCTCCTCTCCTGCACCAGGCCCTTCGCTGTAGGGACGACGCTGCGGCTCGGTCGAGGCCTGGCCGAAGCCGTGCCGGATGTGTTCCACATCGAAGCCGATATCCACCCCAATATCCATACTGGACGTGGTCAGCCCGGCTGGTGGTGACACCACGTGGGTGTCGTCCATATCGACGCCGGACCAGCTGGCAAGCCTGGGCAATTCGGGTTCCGGGGCCGTGAGCGCCGTGAAGTCCTCCGGATCAGGCCGGCGGGCGCGCGGATCCCTCAGGCTGGGTGCCGGAGCCGACGCAGTCGCTTGCAGCGCAGGCGCGGGCTCGGTGTCCCCTGCATCATGCGGCGGAGGCGCGCTGCGAATGAATTCAAGGTTCTGCAGGGCCGCATCCGATGCCCGCCGGTTGTACTGCGGCCTGGCCGGTGGTTCCACCCCCAGATCCGGGTCAGTTGCTGCGACCTCCCGCACCGGGGCTGCCGCAGGTGCCGGAGCGGGACGGGGCCGCCCGATCCGGTAGACACCGGGACCCGGCTTGTACGCGCCGGGCTGCAGCCTGCGCGCCTGCTCCGCGAGGGTGAAATCAGACGGGCTGCCAGAACCGTCACGGGCCTCGATAGCCGCCGGCTCCACCCTGTTGACCTCGGGTGGGATCAGGTCGTCCGGGTCATAGGAGCCGCCACCGCTGGCGCTCGCG
>JBFZEF010000169.1:0-3071 GCA_041307045.1 Halioglobus sp. | reverse complement strand
GCCCTATTCGGCCATCATGCAGCAGATCGCCGCTTACCAGGGGCGACAGCGCAAACGGCGGCGGGACCGCTGACGCGGTCAGCCGTTTACCCGCCGGCAACCAGCGCGTTCAGGGATACTGCAGGCTCATCAGCCGGCGCTGCCCCGGCGGCAGGCCGGCGGCCGCCAGCAGGCGCGCGGCACTGTCCGCGGCGGTGGCGGGCAGACTCAGGTACAGATCCCAGTCGGTGAGGGGGGCATGGTCGCGGACGATGGCGCGCAGGGTCCCCTCCAGGGTGGCATGGCCGGCGGGCGCCAGGTCGACGGCGTCATAATGGAACCCGTCCAGGGCATCCACCCAGGCCCGGCAGCAACTGGACAGGTAGTGGCCGCCCGGGAGGCCGGACAGCCAGTACAGGTGCATGGGCCGCTCGGCGTCGCGCTGGATCGCATGCTCGATCAGGCTCTCGATCGGGGCGAAGCCCGATTCCCAGGCCACGAAAATCAGCGGCCGCGTTGAGTCTTCATCGAGGGTGAATTCGCCCACCGGCCCTTGCAGCACCACTTCGCGCCCCTTGTGCAGCCTACCGAACACGAACTCGCTGAACGGGTCCCCCGCACGATACCGGAGGTGGAAGCGCAGTTGCCGGGGATCGCAGGGACAGCTCGCGATCGGCACAAAGTGCGGCAACATGCCCGGGAAGCTCAGGTTCACGCCCTGCCCGGCCAGGAACTGCAGACCCTGTGAACGCGGCGTGCGGACCTGCAGCAGGATCACCTCCGGCTGCAGGCGTTCGACCTTGGCGACCCTGGCGACCAGGTGCTGCTCGGGGATCGCGGCGGCGCTATCAGTTTCGTGTGCCTCGATCACTAGGTCGGACGTCGCCCGGTGCCGGCACGGCAGGAACCACCCCGCCAGGTGCTCGGCCTGACTGAACACAAAGTCGCCGTGACTCGTGGCTTCCAGGGTGCCCGAGATCAGGCGGGCGCGGCAGCCACCGCAGCCGCCATTGCCACAGCGGCTGTTCAGGTTGAGGCCGGCGCGCAGACCGGCCTGCAGAATGTTCTCCTGCGCCTCGGCCTCGAACACATGCCCGGAGGGTTGGACGGTGATCCGGTAAGACATTGACTGCTGCAGGCGGACCTGGCACCGCCACCCGGGCGGCTGCGGAATAGGGCCCCAGTCTAGAGAGCACTTGTCCCACCAGGCAAGCCCGCGACCAGCCGGATAACCCGCAAACCCCGCCGGGCGAACCGCAGAGCGACAATTTGTTCAACAACCCTGGAAGCTTAGGCCCAATCGCCTGGCTGTGCCCGATTGACACTGTGTTCTCTCCGGTTTTTGGATCCCGGTGAGATTTGCGGGTTAAGCAGACGCGCGCAGCTTCACCTGGTGCATATACCAGCCGATCAGGTGGTGCATATACCAGCCGATCAGGGTGCCGAGCAGCAGCGCCTGGCGCCGGTCGCAACGCTCCTGCAGTGCGAGCAGCCGGTCCCGGGTATCGGCAGCCAGTTGTTCGTAGCCGGCCAGGCGGTCGTTGGCCATGCTCAGTTCTATGCGCAGCCGCTGCACCTCGGCGGCGAGTCGCTCGGCGTTGGGCTGGCCTGCGCTCGGCCCCTTGGCGAAGGCGGCCTCGCGGAGGCGGCGGACCTTCTCCACCATGCCCGAGCGCTCTGGCTCGACCTCCGGGTAGGCCTTGAGCAGTTCGGACATGCGCACCTGGCCCTCGAAGGTGTCGAGCAACCCGTCCTGGATCTGCTGCTACAGCACCCGACGGGTGACGCCGACCATGCGGGCGGCCTGGGAAAGACTGAGCAGGCGGTCCATCACTCCTCCACGGATTCACGGACTGGGCGCCGGCCGGGCACGGCAACCGAGCACCCCTAAAGAGATATCTCGTCGGAAGTATAGACGGGGAAATGTGACTGAACCCTGCGCTCAGTCCCCGGGTGACCCGTCCCGCAGCACCGCGATCTCGGCAATCAGGGGAGCGAGCACGGGTTCGAGCTTGCGGCGCATCAGACTGCCAATGGCGGTGGTGCCGCTGAGCACCGGGCGCACCACCCCATAGCCAAGTCCCGACAACACCCGGGCGGCACGCGCCGCGGGGCGCAGCGCCGCCGGCGCACGCTCGCCCAGCCAGGCGTCGGCCTCCTCGACCAGTTCCGCCAGAGTCAGGTCGACCGCGCCCTCGGGACGCACCCCCGCGAACTGGCCGGCAAGGATGTCCAGCAAGGTGATCACGACATCCTGGTTGGGCGGCTTGTGCAGGACCCGCAGCGCGGTTGCGAGATAGGCCTGCCCGGCCGGCGCGTAGGTCCGCAACAGCTGCAGCGCCAGGGCATCACCGGCCGCAGCCGCCGCGTGCAGGTAATCACCTTGTTCCGCCAGCGCCGGGTGCGGTGCCGGCTGCTCCGGCAGGTCATCCGGCAGGGCCGCCATGAAACCGACGTAATAGGCTGTTTTGCGCTGCGCCTTTTTCCACAGCTCGGCGCGCATCGCCGCGTCCACCAGGCCCGGCTGCAGGATCAGGCGCACCGTCTCCATCATCTTGTCCGGCTCGGTCTCGAATGCCAGGTGCTCGGCGAGATAGCGGGCCAACACCGGACCCATGGCACCGCCCGCCACCGGCTCGCGGGCCAGCATGCGGCGTGCATTCTCGGCATCCTCCATGGCCCACCAGGCCC
Organism: Halioglobus sp.; assembly: GCA_041307045.1. Classification (GTDB taxonomy): domain Bacteria; phylum Pseudomonadota; class Gammaproteobacteria; order Pseudomonadales; family Halieaceae; genus JARRPM01. The sequence continues at coordinate 401 of JBFZEF010000169.1, read as the reverse complement.
GGCGCGCCAGTTCGTCGGACAGGCCGGGCGCGCAGACCGCGGCGACCACGGCCTCCGGTTCGCCCAACAACAGCAACTGCTCCAGGCTCTGGTCGCGCATCTGGCCCATGCGCGTCCAGCGCTGCAGGTAGACGGGGTAGCCACCCGGGGAGCCGAGCACATGGCCCGAGAGCAGCTCGCGGACCCGCTTCAGGTACTGGTCGTCACGGCAGGTTGGATTGAGCCGCAGCTGGACCTCGCCGCCGGCGGTCAGACCAAACACGGTCATGCTCGATTCGTGGATACGGATGGCCTCTGGCTGGTTCGCCAGCAGCACGTTCAAGCGCAGGGCATCTTCGGGGGCAAGATTCATGACCGCTATTCAGTAGCCGACGCAGGCCGCGACCGGCAGCTGCACCATC